>JBEAPM010000044.1:0-12872 GCA_041164445.1 Cyanobacteriota bacterium | reverse complement strand
CGAATTTCCTGACCGTTTTCCGCTCTAATTTTTTGCTTACACAAAATACTTGACACTCCCGATTAGTTGGGATGGAACCTTAGCGGGCACGGGTGATCTGCAACTTCAACCCCTGACCACGAGTCAAGGCATTCAGTTAGGCGGTTCCGACAGTGGAGATCCTAGCCTCTTAACGCTGACCACTGCAGAACTGGTTTCATTACAAGATGGCTTCAATTCTATTACGATCGGCCGTGCTGATGGTAGTGGTACGATTCAGGGTGCAGCAAATTTAAATATTACTGATCCCCTAACTTTACAAGCGCCAGGTGACTCAGGGGCTATTAATCTTGCTTCTTTCAATCTAGTGGGAACTGATAATGCTAGTCTTAACCTTCAGGCCAATCAAGCCATTACGACAGGCAATCTGAGTACAACTAACCAAGCCATTACCGTCCAAAGTCAGGAGGGTCGCCTCACACTAGGTACACTGACCACATCGGGTGGTGCCGTTACTCTCAGCGGTGCAGAGGATATTCAGGTGTCCTCAATCAATACCCAAGGAATCCTTGGTGGAGAAATTGACGTTACCACTCCACAGTTTTTCCGCTCAACGAATACATTTTTGGCGACTAATGGGCAAGCAGCTAGTCTCTCTAGTATTGGTCAGGATGGTGGTGCTTCTATTACCATTCGCCATGGTGGCAATGGTGTCGTTCCTTTTCTGATTGGTGATGCGGTGACGAATGGAACGGCCGGGAGTATAACCAGCGATCGTTTTAGTTTTCTGCCTCCTCAATCCTTTTTAGGGAGCGTAACTTTTGGTAATTTGAGGATTTTAACTCAGGATCCACCTGAGGTATCGATAAATTTAGATTTGAGGGGGGTAGGAGATGATCTTAACCTAAGATCACATGACACTTTAACTGCTGATTTAGAGGCTATTGATTCTGTCTTTGCGGTTTTAGAAAGGCAGTTCTTTAGGGAATTTGAGGAGTACTTACAACTCACTGATGCGTCTTTTGGACAAGATTTTCAAAATTATCAGGGGAGTGGGGATGATGTTAAATCCTCTAGACCGAGTTTAGCAAAAGCCCAAAGAATCCTCCGTAATATTGAATTGATCTCAGATCATCAGCCTGCCCTAGTGTATGTCTTTTTTGCGCCTGCACGACCTGGCCTCGATCGCCAAATGGCTCCCTTGGAATATGAGACAACTTTGCCGAACAGCGATCTGGATCGCTTAAATGTTTTGTTACTCCCTGGGAATGGTAAACCGATCCATGTGGAAACAGACTTTACTCGGCTAAGCCTAGAACCCGTCGTTCGATCATTCCGACAACAGATGACGAATCTGATGTCTTCTCCCTATCAATATTTACCAACGGCTCAGACCCTTTACGATGCCATCATTCGCCCCATCGAGCCGGATCTGGAGCAACTCGGCATTGAAGGACTGAACTTCATTATGGATTCGGGTTTACGATCGCTTCCGATGGCGGCTTTACATGATGGAGAAAAATTTTTAATTGAAAAGTATTCCATTAGCTTAATGCCCAGCTTTGGTCTGACTCGTTTGAGCCAAAATAACATTCAGGAAGAAGAAGTTTTAGCGATGGGGGCTTCTACCTTTACTGATCTAGCTCCATTACCGGCTGTTCCTTTAGAACTTAAAACCGTGACGGAAGAAGTCTGGGTTGGTCAACAGTTCCTGAATCAAAGCTTTACTCCAGAAAATCTGAGGCAACAACGGGAATTGAACAGCTATGGTATTGTCCACCTAGCAACTCATGGAGAATTTAAATCTGGTACATTATCAGATTCATACATTCAGTTTTCAGATCAGAAAGTTTCCTTAGATGAACTAGAAACCCTGAACTTAAACGATCCCGGTACGGATCTATTGGTCTTAAGTGCTTGCAATACCGCCCTAGGCGATCGGGATGCCGAACTAGGGTTTGCGGGGCTGGCGGTAAAGGCAGGGGTCTCTTCCTCTCTGGCTAGCTTATGGTATGTCAGTGACGAGGCGACCTTTGGCCTAATGGGATCCTTCTATCAGTCCTTGCGAGGATCTCGCACTAAAACGGAAGCATTACGTCAAGCCCAGTTATCGATGTTGAGGGGCGAGGTCTATGTACAGGACGGCATACTTGTGACTAGTTGGAATGGAAGGTTAGAACTCCCGCCAGAGTTGGACGGCGGCGGCGGGTTCTGGGATTTTAAGCATCCCGTTTACTGGTCAGCCTTTACGTTAATTGGTAGCCCTTGGTAGGCTCTCTGGACTTTCTTGCAACGTTGACCATCCCCGTCCTAGAAAGGAAAACGTATCATCTTGTAAAGTTCTAGGGGGTTATGAAGCAGTCAAGGTGTATGCTCAGGCTAACGCACACTTATACGACACCGGTACTTTTATGATTAACAAAATCCTTTTAGCAGACTCGGGAACAGGACAAACAGAAGCCATGTTGAGAATGTTGCTGGAAATCCCGGCACTTAAGTCTGCAAAGGTAACGTTGCTCCATGCGGTTCCGCCACAGATTACCCCTGAAGCCCTATCGGAGAAATGGGAGGAAGGGGCAAAAATCTTGGCTTCTGCCATTCAATCCACCCATCTGGATCCCACCAATGTTCTCACGATGTTACGCCAAGGGGATCCGAAGGATGTGGTTTGTGCGGTCGCGGATGAGATTGAAACGGATCTGATTGTCATGGGTTCCCGTGGTCTGCAAAAATTACGGGCCATTTTGGAAAATTCTGTGAGCCAGTATGTGTTCCAGTTGTCTTCTCGCCCCATGCTCTTGGTTAAGGATGATATTTTTGTGAAGCGCATTGGTCGTATTTTAGTTGCGATCGATAAGTCTGACTCTACCCAACGTTGTTTGAATTTAGCGCTCTTTTTAGCCAGTGGTTTGCAAGGAGGGCAAATTGTTTTAACCCATGCGGGTTCTAGAGATGCTTACAGTAATGCAGAGGATGATCCTGTTTTAGCCACTGCGATCGAGCGGGTGAAGCGGGCTGGCATTTCTTATCGATGCTTTAGCAGTACGGGGAAACCGGGGCCTATTCTCTGTGATGTTGCGGAAGAAACGAAGTCGGATCTGATCATTCTCGGCTCTCCCGATCGCCGTCCTTCTATTGCTAAAAATCTCGTGGATCTCGATCGCTTGGTAGGCGGCTCTACGTCTGATTATGTGCGGATCAATGCAAATTGTCCGGTGCTACTGGAACGAATTCCGGTATAAGGTGAAACCTTCCTGATCGAGAGGGTCTCTTGATACTTTCGGGCGGCTTTGCCGCCCCGCAGATCATCGGGAGTAAAGCCCTCACTACAAAATCAAGGAGCGAAGCCGTAGTCTTTATTCTTGAGTCGTCTTGAGTAATTGTTGAAAACGATCGTTCATTTGATCGGGATTTAAATCATAAAGGCAGTATTCAATGAGGAGAGTACCGAGGGCTTTGGCGCTCTGCTCGGGAGGAATTTGAGGGGTCAGTAAGAGGGGGAGAATTTTGCTGAGGGTACTGGCAATATTGAAGGGTTTGGCACCGAAACGATCGCTTTCGCGGTTCCGTTGAAAGAGGGCTAATAATTCATAGGACATTTGCAATTTGCCGAGAACGGTGGGGAGTTGCTCTACGGGAATTTGATCCGCGAGAATCATTCCCCATTCAGGGTTTCCGGTATACAAGGTGGAAATAAATTTGAGGGTTGGTTCTTTCATTAAGGCCGTTACCCCGTGGGTGGTTGCCATCTGGCGACTGTAGCGATCGATAATTTTAGCGGCGGCTAAACTTCGAGCCTCTTGATATTTGAGAAAGCGAGCGAGCTTGAGTTGTTGCGCTGGATTGATGGAGTCTACTAAGGCCAGTGCTAATTCATCCAGGCCCCAGTCCGATCGCTGGGTGGCTGCATCATAGGTCACTACGGGCAGCACGAGGGAACTGAGGGATCGAAAAGCTTGGGCACGATATTCGACGGCTTCTCGAATATTGACTTCCTTGGGACGATCGCCCGTCTCCCAGCAGTAAGGGGGCTGCCATTCTCGCCAGGGACGGAGACGATCGACCTGACTAACCACGGTAATGATGGGAACATTGGCAGACTGAGCCTTGAGGTCTTGGAGAAAATCTAAATCTATTTGTAAGGCCGGATCTAAGGCGGGTGTGACCAGTAAAATGAGGTCTGCTTCAGTCCCGTAGTTTAAGACCTGTTGCCGCAGTTGGGGGTTATTAATCTGTTCATATCCTGGTGTATCCCAGAGGTGTAAGGCTTCTACGGCTTCTCCTTCCAGTTCTAACTCCCATCGGTAGGTCTGGAGGGTTTCGGTACTGGGCAACACATCGACTTGGGCAAGGGCTTCGAGAAAGAGGCTATTGATGAGACTACTTTTTCCCGCACTGGTGCGTCCCACGACTAAAATATTGAGGGGTTCTTGTGCTGGAGACTTTGCCTGGGTTAGGATTTTGTGGATAGCTTGTTGTAGTTCTGGAGTAGAGCTTATGTTCTCTCGTTGGACTTGCAGAGGGGGAGTAACGGTGGTTTCCGTTGCTGTGCCTGTTGAATTACTAGGGCTGACAGGATTGCCCGTATTACTAGTGTTGCTATAGAGGGCTACGGCTTGCTGGCAAAGATTTCTGAGGGCTGCTTCTCGCAGGAGTTGACCAAAGTTGATCAGTAACTGTTGATTGGCATCTAGGCTGTAACGGCGGCTAGCGGTACTGGCGATCGCGGCAATGGGGTTAACAACCCAGCGAACCCAGCCACTAACCCAGAGGGCTTTACGAATCCAGGGACTCCACTGTTGATAGCGTTCATAGGTTTCATATAACTGCCCAATGGTGAGTTGGTTTAACAAGGGGGAAAGCTGATGGAGCCAGCGATCGAGGTCGTCTACTGTGCCGCGAATTAAGCTATAACCCTGGGTAATATAAATATTGAGGAGGGGGTATTTGACCGTGGGATGATACAGCCCTGCAATGGCACTCACGAGGGTTTGGCAGCGAAACCAAAAGGTGTTCCAGTCTTCCCAGAGGGGCAAATCACTGCGGCTTTGCTGAATGACGTTGTTTAAGACCGCTTCAATGTCCTGGGACTGAACTTCTGCAGTGGTTACAGTGGCTTGCAGTTCTCGAAGTTTTTCGATTGCGGAGGGATCTAGGGGCTCTGCTGGGGTGAGGGAACGGAGCCAGCGGGCCAGCAGGACTCGCCACAGTACGCCCACTACAATGAAAATTCCCCACAACCAATTGAGTCCCCAGGTATGTAACTGCAAGCTTGCAATCAAAATAACGACAAGGACGATCGTGGCGGGGGGCAAGGTAATGAAGATCAGTTGCCAGGGTTTTAATTGTCCCATAAGATTTATCGGGCTTCCCGGTGATCAGAGGCAGGCGGGGGTTAGAATCGCTCGGATTCTGGGGGTGCGCCATCAATGCCGCGATTGAGGAAGAGATTTTTTGCGGCATCATTTTGATAGATACATTCAATCTCAGGCTTTGCGTCTAGTTCCCCCACAAAGCCAAAGGTATTCATCCGGTTTTTACATTCCCGCACATCTTGATTGGAGACTAAACCCCGTTGCTCCAAGATTGACCAGTTGGTGCTGCGTAAGACACAGCCGGGGCGCATGGTGGGCTGGGCCACATAGGCGTTGAAGGGGTTGAGGGTCACAAACATCCGCACGTCTACGGCAATGGAACTCGCTCCATACTGGGCACAGAGTTCTGGATTGGGAGCCGCCTGATCGATCGCTTCCCGGCTCACTACGTTTTCAGGGGTAAAGTTGCTGGAGGAACTAAAGGCAATCCCCACGCCAACTCCGACAATGAAAATACCGCCTAAAATGCCCAGGGTTGCAGGATTCAGACTGAGACCCGATCGGGGTTCCGCTGTGCTGGGGTAGTTGGATCGGGAAGGGTTGGGGTTACGAGCAGGACGACGAGCCATAGGGGTTAGGGGATAGGGAGTCAGTTTTGAATTTTGAGTTTTGAGTTTTGAATTGGCTGGGATTAGGGGGTTGGCTATCCGGTTCCCCTCTGGGGAGGGGTTAGGGGTGGGTTGGCTGTTGAGGGATTAGGGGTTAGGGAGTCAGTTTTGAATTGGCTGGGATTAGGGGTTAGGCTGTCCGGTTCACCTCTGGGGAGGGGTTTAATAAAACAAAATCTGTCGAACGCCGTAGGCTACGACGCTGGTGGCACAGACGATCGCAAGTTGAGAGGGTAAGGGGTAGAGACTATAGCTTAACAACGATCGCCAGAGGGGGATGGTATCGGAGATTAACCAACTCAAGTGGGTTCCAATCAGCAAATAGAGGAGGCCAAAACCGTGGATGGTGCCCAATCCGGCTAAACAACTTAAGGCGAGGGATTCCAAGCGCAAAGGTTCCTCAAAAGCGATCGTTCCACAAACCCAGGCGGCGGGAATAAACCCTAATAAATAGCCAAAACTGGCTTCGTGAATATAGTCCAGACCACCCCCTCCGGTAAAAATAGGTAGCCAGGTGAGCCCTAGAATAATGTAGGCAATTTGGGACAAGACCCCTGGATTGCGGCCCCCGGCACAACTGACGAGAAAGACGGCGGCTAACTGAAAGGATGTTCCCAAAGCATAAATCTGGATGCCGTCAGGGTTCCACACCCATGCTGGAATAGCAATAGATGCTTCAATCCAAGTCCCCCCAATGGTGAGGAGCAAACCGATAAAGGCCCAAATAAGTTCCGTTGGAGTCATGGGTTACTTAACGAAGGACTAAAGTCTTTAATATGGCTTCTGTGACGGCTCCAGTCATAGCCGCCTTCATTTCTCGCACGGCCCGCTCTAGTCCCACCAAAACGGCTCGGCTGATGATGGAATGTCCAATGTTGAGTTCTTCCATGCCTTCTAGTTGGGCAATGGGTTGGACATTTTGATACGTCAAACCATGACCGGCGTTAATGCCTAAGCCGAATTCTTTACCTTTCCAGAGGCTACGGGCAATCTGCTGCAACTCTTGGTGCTGTTCTGAGCCGGTGGCTTCTGCATAGCGCCCGGTGTGGAGTTCTATGTACTTGGCTTTGATGGCGGCGGAGGCTTCTACCTGAGCATAGTCCGGATCAATAAATAAGCTCACGGGAATGTTGGCGGCTTGCAGGGTTTCTACGACTGTGGCGAGACGATCGCTTTGACCAGCGACATCTAAACCCCCTTCTGTGGTGACTTCTTCTCGACGCTCCGGGACTAAGGTTACATAGTCCGGTTTGATGGCGAGGGCAATAGATACCATTTCATCCGTAGCGGCCATTTCCAGGTTGAGGTGTGTCCGTACTGTCTGGCGGAGAATTTGTACATCCCGTTCCTGAATGTGTCGCCGATCTTCCCGCAAATGTACCGTAATGCCATCGGCCCCAGCTAACTCGGCAAACACTGCTGCGGCTACTGGATCCGGCTCTACCGTGCGACGGGCCTGGCGTAACGTTGCAACATGATCAATATTGACACCCAAGGTAGGCAAAATCCGACTCCTTTTGGTTTACGGATGAGGTAAATCTAGTACCCAAGCATCTTAGCGTATTGCCAGGAGAAGTTTTAAGGGTCTGTTTTAAGTTTTAAGTTTTAAGTTTTGAGTTTAGGGAACCTACAGCAATCCTCAATGGGTTGTGGGGTCTTCCTCCGGAAATCCCAATACGTCTCATCTCATTTTTTGAGACGCACCAAGAGACTAATGATGCAATTAATAAGACTCAAATAAGACTTGTTTCTCAGCCTTTTCTCAGCTTAGCTTCAGGGTCTAGATCGCAATGGATCTGTCTAGGCTTTTCCGCTGCAGGGCAAAAGCTTTGCCAGAAAATGCTTTGGGAATTTTTGTCTTAAATGAGATTTTTTGTCTCGTAATAAGTCCTATGACGAGTCGTAAATTCTCTAATAAGATACTCCTGACTGTTCCTCAGACCCCGACTGAGTACGATCGGCTTGGGGTGTGGTTAGAAAACCTGATAAGACATAGAAAACACTTATATATAAAAAGTCTTGCTATTTGCTTGAATTATCTATAGCTTAGAGACAGGTCAAACACAGCACTCGCACAGAGGAATCAAACCATGTCTCAAGTTCTTACCGTTTTAGAGATCAACCCCACGACTACTCAAGCTGAAGCTCAAATCACTACCCCCCGCAGCGATCGTCAACCCTCGCTGACCAATAGACTGCAGGGCGCTCTAGAGCATGCCCGTCGCTTAACCGCCATGTACCAAGAAGGGCAAGTTGAAATTGCGATCGCTTGGGAAAATGTTGAAGAATTGCAAAAAGCCCAAGCTAATTTCCCTCAGCTTTCTGGTTTTGAGCAGTACTGTTTAGAAAACCCTGATGCGCCTGAAAGCCGTATTTATGATGTATAAGAGCCATCTTTCCGCTTTAAGCGGAAGCCTTAAGGGAAGAGTATCTTTCGACCATGTTGAGGACACTCTTTTCTTAAGTTGGGATCCTCCAATTGAACATCCACGGGATAGAACTTGTCTACTCTATCCCGCCTCAAGTCTCCTCAGAAGCCAGAATTCTCTGGCTTTTTATTTTGGCTTTTTGCTGCAAGCGGAAAAATTAGGAGAGAGTGCAGCAGTCTCTCCCTTTAAGTTGTGACCCGAGACTTTTAATGATCTGCCTGACATCTTGTTTTTGCGTGATGAATCACTGAAGACGCAAGTCCAGACCAAAGCGGTGTATTGAGATCCGCTTCCCTCAATCCATTGGCGATCCAGTCGTTACAGGTTTGCCAAATACCATAGTGACCTTGAGCGGCATAAAAACTACCAGAGTACCGATGACTTTGACTGATCTTCTGCACTGTCTGATCGACATTTTTAAATGTATTGAGAATATAGTTGGCTAGCCTTAAATAATTGACAGTGCTGATTTTAATCACTTTAGAACGATAGTTTGGATAATCTTGCGGAGCAGAATAATAGCCTTGTACATGCAGGACTGTTTCAGTGGGAATCATGAAGGCTTGTAGGGCAGTAGATAACTTAACGTCTGCTAGGGTAGGAGTATTAAGGTAAAACTCTCGATCGCCCCAACCAAAGCTTAAGTATTGATACTTCCCCCCCGCTTGACCAATTTCTGATAGATCTAAATAGTTTTGCCAGTTGAATTGATCTGTTTTAACCGGTAAGACTAGATTGGTATGAAACCAATCTCCCGTAATATAGATGGTTTCACTACAAATTTCAGGAGACGATCGGCTTAATTTTCTAGGTATGAGGGAAGCGATCGTTAAGAGGGCAAAGCCTCCGATAGTCAAACAACTCCCATACAGAAACACGTATTTTAAAGATTTCCAGCGTTTCATAAGCAGATGCTCCGGTGAAATTAATTGAGGTGTCCTGGGGATTATGGCTATTCTTCTTCTTATTATTATGGCGGTCAAGCTGCCCACCACAATTGAGAGCGGTGTCCTTTAGGATAGAAAATATAGCAATCCTAAATGGGTTAGGTGATGTGAGCCCGAAGGGCTCACATCACAACGGTTTACTGATTGAGGACTGCTGTAGTGAAGATCCAGACTTTGAGGTTTTTAGCTCCCATGCAACGTAATTTATTTCTCCCTTTGATGGGTGTAACGAGTATTTTGATGATGGGTTGCAATGCCCCGACAGCCCCCAGTTCTGCCACCAGCCCAACGCCTGAAAGTACGATCGCCAGTTCTAGTTTGGCGGAGAGTCCAACGCCTGAAAGTGCTGAAACTCAGGCTGAGCAAGGCTTAAACGTTCTCCGATCGGGCTCGTTCGTAGAGGGGGAGTACCCCACTTCTGGGACAGTCAGCATTATTGAGAAGGATGAGCAACGCATTCTTGAATTAGATGAAACCTTTAAAACTTCTACTTCCGGCCCAGATTTATTCGTGATTTTGCATCGATCGCCTGATGTCATTGGCTCAACGGTTCCTCCAGCCCACGGGATCGAGGAAGGGGATTATGTAGTTCTAGAAGCATTGCAGGCCTATAGCGGCGCTCAAAGTTATGTCATTCCAGAGGATTTGAATTTAGATGATTTTCAGTCGACTGCAATTTGGTGCCGTCAATTCAACGCTACGTTTGGATCGGCCAAACTTCAGTAGTTGCGTTTGCGTGGAGAAGGCTGCGCCGATCGCCACAATCCTCCCTTCTTGCGTGGGACTGTGGCAAATTTATAATTTTTCAAGACTCTCAAAAGAGATTCTGAGCCTTAATTTGAGACCTATAGTGAGTCTCATTTATGCAAGATGAGATATTGCTGTCTCAGCAATATCGGGCGTACTAGGGGCTTGTTTCAGTCCCTAGCGGTAAAAATGGGATGGGCGCAGCTAATCTGGATCAAGCTGATCCAGGAGATAATTCTCGAGAAATTCCAGGGCAGAAATCTGGTTTTCGTCACTGGTAGACAAAATTGGGATCGGGCCGATCGCTTCGATCTGAGGGGGTAGAGCGATCGTGGTGAAGTAGCTGGAGGCAGAACCTGGGATCTAATAGCCTCTAGAAAGTCCCTAGAAACAGGTTGACCTTCTGCGGGATACGCAAGAGGTCAATCTCTAAAATTGCTTTTTAGAAAGGACTTTAGAGCAAGCATTAAAAATACGGACTATTTTTGGACTGGATTTTCCCAGGTGTGGACTTTAAGCAGAGGAGTGCCCAGATCCCTCTCTCTGGCGGTATATACAGCCAGGCAAGCCGCCAAACAACCATCTGGTGACAATCCAAGATGCTGAGATCTTAAGTGTCTACGCCCGGAGAGGTGAACTTCAGAGGTAGGGATCAGATGCTGTAATGAAATTTTACAGTTCCCCTTAAAAAGCGAAAAGGATTTTGGCTTGATCAGTATTTTCGCGGATGAGACTGACCTCTGAGTATAGAATTACTAAGATAGTGAGATAGGGAGTATTTTTAAGCTAAAATCAGGTCATGAAAAATGCTCACGATATCTCTTTATCTCTCCTCTTTTTTATCTGACTTTTTTATCGAACTGAAGGTTTACCGAACATAAAATAGTAAACCTGATCATTAGGGCCAATGGGTATCTTCACAATGCTGCATCTACTATCCACCCCACGCCCAGGATTAGCTAATGAGCACGCCAGTCTTGCCCCGAATCCTTTTGAAGTTTGGCCCTCTCGCCAGTTTTGTCTGTCTCTGCATAAGCTTGGGGGTTAAACCTGCCTTTCCCCTTGCCTATACGGGAAACCCTTTAGACTACACCGGAACCGGTCATTTTCTTGTAAATAACCTAGGCGGTACTCAGGGGTTTGGGGAATATGCACAACCGGGTGTAGATGATACCTCTTGGCAGATTGATGTTTCCTCTGTCTTTGAGTCCGGCTTTAACTATTTTGGCTCAACCTATAGCGGCAGTACAGGCTTATACATTGGTTCTAATGGTTATATTACCTTTGGAACCGGCTTAAGTGGCTATGACCCCAGCGGGATTTCAGGCTCCACGACTCCTATTATTGCCCTGCATTATACGGATGTAGATACAGCAAAAACAACGGCCAGTTACGATCCCACCGGTAACTCCACCGGAACCAACAAGATTTACTACGATCTCGATCCGATTAATGATGTCGTCACCATTACCTTTGATGATGTTTGGCCGTATTCCGGTACTCCCAGCAATGCGAATGCCTACCAAGTTAGATTTTGGGATTTTGATGATGGTGACTTCGGGATTGAGTTTCGCTATGAAGATTTAGTCTGGGGCAGATCTGGCACTTCCGCCTATGGCACGGCTGGTTGGTCTGCGGGCGATCTGACAAATTATGCAGAGGTACCTGGATCCGGGACGATCGATATTGAGTCCATTGAAACTGCTTCCAACATTGGCCAGCCCGGTGTCTTTTTCTGGACTGTGCAAGGAGGCACCATTCCCAATCCTAACCCAGTGCCCCTTGAGGTGGATGGCACGATCGGTCTGGGCACCTTAGCATTATTGTGGTTAATCCAAAAATTTAGATTACAGCAGTCCTAAATCAGTTGTAAGGACTAGACTGCTAAAACCGTTGTGTCGTGTTCGCCCGGAAGGCACACCACACAACCCATTTAGGATTGCTGTATTACCTAAAGTATTACACTTAGGTAAGCTCTAAATCCATACCATGTCAATGAAAGTGAGGGGCATCAGATGGTGGCCACTATTCAAGCCTTGAAATCCTTAGGAGACAGAATACATTTATCGATCCGTAATAGTACGATCGGTATATTTACAGTGACAAGTTCAACCCTGGGATTAACAAATCCTGCCTTAGCAATTTTATTCGCAGATTATAAGTTTAATAATGGCCTCAGCAGCGATATAGGAGGCTCACCAGATTTAACTTACGGCGCGAGTGCAACCTATACCATCGTCGCTAATCCAACAAACTACTTGACAATTTTAGGGCTATTTTGCTGGCTGGGGAGAAAACTGCCCAACCTTAAACGTCTTGCAAGCAAGGAGGTGTAGCCATGCCTCCACTATTAAAAATTTCGAGTAGGGCCTGGTTGATCTTATGTATGGGTTCCATTCTAGGACTCTTCGACGCAAGTTCAGGGTTAACTCAGACGGGAAATCAATCCGATATCACAGGATTTTCCCCAACAGAAATTATTCCTATTCCAAACCCTCCCACTACCAATCAATCCGATATTACCGGTGTAGCTCCCACAGAGATCATTCCTGTGACTCCCCAGGTAGATCCGGTACAAGCTGCCCAATCCAGCGCAACAGCAGCAAATAGTGCCTTAAACTTCGGTTTTTCCAGTGTGATCACCACAACAATCAGGAGTCCTGAAAGCCCCACAGTAGAGCAGTCTTCTGTAGGAGAAGTTTCCTCTACAGCGGCTAGTCCCATTCTCTTGACCCCTGTTATTTCCTCCACTAACACGGTAAATTCTCCTTCCTTTACCTCATCCGC
>JBEAPM010000043.1:0-4769 GCA_041164445.1 Cyanobacteriota bacterium | reverse complement strand
GGAACGATTAAAACAACACATTATCGATGGCGAACGAATTGGCTTAGAAGAAGCTCTCAAGATTGGACTGGAACAGTATGAACCGTTGCACATTATCAATACTTTTTTGTTAGATGGTATGAAGGTTGTGGGAGAACTCTTTGGCTCAGGTCAAATGCAACTTCCCTTTGTCTTGCAATCGGCGGAAACGATGAAGTCGGCGGTGGCTTTTCTAGAGCCATTGATGGAAAAGTCTGAGTCTGGGGATAATGCCAAGGGGACTTTTTTAATTGCCACGGTGAAGGGAGATGTCCATGATATTGGTAAAAACCTGGTGGATATTATTCTTTCCAACAATGGCTATCGGGTCATTAACCTGGGTATTAAACAACCCGTAGAAAATATTATTCAGGCTTACCGAGAGCATCATCCAGACTGTATCGCCATGAGTGGTTTGTTGGTGAAATCCACCGCGTTCATGAAAGATAATTTGCAGGTTTTTAATGAACAGGGGATTACGGTTCCGGTCATTTTAGGCGGTGCAGCCTTAACCCCTAAATTTGTCAATGATGACTGTCAGAATACCTACAACGGTCAAGTGATTTACGGCAAAGATGCCTTTGCTGATTTGCATTTTATGGATAAACTGATGCCTGCAAAAGCTCAGCAGCAATGGGATGATTTGCAGGGCTTTTTGAATGACGAGGCTGCGGTCAACGGAAGTTCCAATGCAACAGCAACCCCGGAAAAACCCGCCTCTGATTCAGTGATTGCCAATGCCCAATTTGTTGATGCTGACTCCCTAGCTGAAACCCCAATCGCTGTAGAAGATACCGAGCGATCGTCTGAAGTCGCGGTGGACATCGATCGTCCAACGCCGCCCTTCTGGGGAACCCAACTGCTCAATCCTGAGAATATTCCCCTAGAGGAGGTGTTCCAGTATTTAGATCTGCAAGCCCTGATTGCGGGGCAGTGGCAATTCCGTAAACCGAAGGAACAAAGCAAAGAGGATTATGCTGAATTTCTTCAGGAAAAGGTTTATCCCATTCTGGAAGATTGGAAAACCCGCATTATTGCCGAAAACCTGCTGCAACCGAAACTGATCTATGGTTATTTTCCCTGTCAGTCGGAAGGCAATAGCCTCTTGGTTTATCATCCAGGTCTGATGAGTGATGAAGCCCTGGAAATCCCTAACGTCACTCAGCCGATCGCTACTTTTAAGTTTCCCCGCCAAAAGAGTAATAAACGGCTCTGTATTGCTGACTTTTTTGCCGCGAAAGAAACCGGAATCATTGATGTCTTTCCCCTCCAAGCGGTCACCGTTGGACAAGTCGCTACGGACTATGCCAATTCCCTCTTTGCTGCGGATCAATATACCGACTATCTCTACTTCCACGGCATGGCGGTGCAAACTGCTGAAGCCATGGCGGAATGGGTTCACGCCCGCATTCGTCGGGAGTTGGGCTATGGTCACCTAGAGCCGGACAATATTTGGGATATTTTGCAACAGCGCTACCAAGGCTCTCGCTATAGTTTTGGCTACCCCGCCTGTCCCAATATTCAAGATCAGCATACCCAATTAAGGTTGCTGGAAGCCGATCGCATTGGGCTGCGTATGGATGAAAGCGATCAACTGGAACCGGAACAATCCACCACCGCGATCGTGACCTATCATCCAGCGGCCAAATATTTCAGTACTTGATCAGGAGTTGAGTCAAGCGAAACCTGTACGGTATAGTGGAACCCTGCTTTTGTTTGCTTTAAGGGAGCTTGCCCCGTGCCTCAAACGTTAACTCAACCGTCTCTCACCCCCCTTGATTTTCTCCAACAAACCGATCCCGATCTGGCTGGAATGCTAGACCGGGAGTTACATCGTCAGCAAACCCACTTAGAACTGATTGCCAGTGAGAACTTTACCTCTCCTGCCGTGATGGCAGCCCAAGGATCGGTTCTGACCAATAAGTATGCGGAAGGATTACCGGGCAAGCGGTACTACGGGGGCTGTGAGTTTATCGATGAGGTGGAGCAACTGGCCATCGATCGCGCTAAAGCCCTCTTTAATGCGGCCCATGCCAATGTTCAACCCCACTCTGGTGCCCAAGCCAATTTTGCGGTGTTTCTCTCCCTGCTCACCCCCGGTGACACCATTCTGGGCATGGATCTCTCCCACGGGGGACACCTGACCCACGGCTCTCCCGTCAACGTTTCCGGGAAATGGTTCAAGGTGGTGCAGTATGGCGTAAACCGAGAAACGGAACAGTTAGATTTTGACCAAATTCGGGATCTCGCCCTAGAACATCGTCCCCGCCTGATCATCTGCGGCTATTCCGCCTATCCTCGGGTTATTGAATTCGATCGCTTCCGCAGTATTGCCGATGAAGCGGGAGCCTTATTGCTAGCGGACATTGCCCACATTGCGGGCTTAGTGGCCACCGGTCATCATCCCAGCCCCATTCCCCATTGTGATGTGGTCACCACTACTACCCATAAAACCCTGCGCGGCCCCCGGGGTGGACTTATTTTGACCCGGGATGCTGAACTCGGTAAAAAACTGGATAAAGCGGTCTTTCCCGGTAGCCAGGGTGGTCCCCTCGAACATGTCATTGCCGGTAAAGCCGTGGCCTTTGGTGAAGCCCTCAAGCCCGAATTCAAAGCCTACTCCGGTCAAGTGATTGCCAATGCCAAAGCCCTGGCACAGCAACTGCAGAGTCGGGGACTGAAGCCGGTTTCCGGGGGCACGGATAATCACCTCACCTTGATTGATTTGCGCTCGATCGGGATGACGGGCAAACGGGCGGATCAATTGGTCAGTGGCATTAACATTACCGCCAATAAAAATACCGTTCCCTTTGATCCGGAGTCTCCCTTTGTCACCAGTGGCCTGCGCCTCGGTTCCCCCGCCATGACCACCCGGGGTTTGGGGGAAGCGGAATTTACGGAAATTGCCAACATCATTGCCGATCGTCTCCTCAGTCCCGAAGACGAAACGGTGCAGGAAAATTGTCGCCAACGGGTTGCGGCCCTGTGCGATCGTTTTCCCCTCTATCCCCATCTTGGCTCAGTCTAGTTAAAGTGTGTTGGAGGAGCCTGATTCCATTGCGTGTCAGGCTCTTTTTTGGTCAACCGCAACCTCTAGTTCCGAGACTCCTGCGTTTCTCGACTCAGATACCAGAGCAACAAGGTCAAAATACCCGTTCCCGCGCCATACTTGAGCAGATCCGGAATCCAAGGACTGGGGGAGAAAAACCCCTCGATCGCTCCGGCAATAAAGAGTAGAGGAACAATGCCATAGACCAGTTGCACCGCTTTAAGCCCGTACACCTTCAGCGCATCGGCCCGGCCGTACCGTCCAGGAAACAGCAGACTCCGGGCAATTAACAGACCTGCACCGCCGGAGAGAAAGATAGCCGGAAGTTCTAGGGCACCGTGGGGAAAGACAAAGGCCCAAAAGGGAAAGGCCAAATGATTTTGGCTAATCAAACACCCGATCGCCCCCAAAAGCACCCCATTGAGAAAGAGAATATAACTACTCAAAATCCCTAAACTGACCCCACCGCCAATCACCTTAAAGGACACACTAAGGTTATTAATCATGATATTGGTGGAAGCTAGGGGTTCATTGCCCAAAATAGAGCCCATCCACAGTTCCCCCTGATCCCGCACGAGGGTCACCAAATCCCAGGGCACCACTAATTCCAAAAAAGTCGGATCCCGCCAGGATAACCACCAACTGATCGCTGCCCCGATCGCAAAAATGGCCGTTGCCACCGCCGTATAGACCCAAGTTTCCTGGACGATCGCGGGAAAACCGACTCGACAAAACTGGAGAAAACTCGCCCACTCCTGACGACGATCGCCTTGATAAATTTGCCCATAGGCCCGAACAATTAAATGTTGCAAATTTTGGGTCAAGGCTTGGCCCACCTGATGGGTACGGGCCCGGGCCAGATCCCCCGTAGTTGAGCGATATAGACTGGCAAATTCCTTAACCTCAGAAACCTGTAAGCTCTTCAGTCCCCGCTTTTCCGATCGCTGAATGAAGTTTTCTAAACGTCGCCAAGCGGCTTCTCTACGGGCAACCCATCGCTTAATATTCATAAAACTAATCGCTAGTAAGTTAAGGCGGCAGAGTACGGTACTCCGCGCCACACTCTGTCATTAAATTTTTCTGCTTCAGTGGAAAGCCAAACTACAGCAATCCTAAACGAGTTGTCTGCTGTGCGCCCTTCGGGCTAATTCCTAATTCCTAATTACAATAGTCCTCTAATTTTTCGGTTAAGGATTGCAGTTCTAGCATCGCTCGATCCATATCAAAGGTATCCATTGCCGCTTTAATTTTGAGGGAATCTTCCTGTAGGGGTGAATGATTTAAGTAGGTTGCGAGTTCCTCCTGCTTTTGTTGGGCTGCGACCACATCGTACTCCATCAAAGTGGTTAACTCAGCCAGGACTTCGCCAATTTTGAGACAATCAAGCTCACCGTCAGAATCTACCGTAGGAGTAGGCTCTAGATCGGAAGCAAGGGATCTGAGAATTTGAGCCAGTTCTTGGCGTAGCGCCTTCCACTGGGGCCAGTATTTCCATGCCTCCAGCGATGGTGAATCCGCAGCAAGGCGTTGCTCAATTTGCTGAACCATCTGGGATAAGTCGTGCATGCCCAAATGCTCTGCTGTTCTTTGAAACTGATGTAGATAGGTGGCGCGTTCCTGAGCGGGAACCTGGCGAAAGGTCTCAACAAACGATTGGTATTTGGCCTGAAACTGCTGCAGCGCCCGATTGTAAATTTGCCGT
>JBEAPM010000042.1:0-3627 GCA_041164445.1 Cyanobacteriota bacterium | reverse complement strand
AACTGGGGAGATGGCCTCTTAGATTGGCCGATTCCCTCCTTTGGCAAAGAAATTATGAGACGCAGTTGTCATCCTGTCCTGTTATTCCCTCCCAAAGGGCACTAGCCATCAACATTCCCCTTCCTAGAGGGCTACCCCCCTTGAAAAAGGGGGTACCGGATCAAAAGGCTCGGAAGTCCCCCTTACGAAGGGGGATTTAGGGGGATCCAGCTAAATTCCCCTCCCCTGGAGGGGTGGCAGGTGAAGCCTGAAAGATCGTAAATTCCCCTCCCTGGAGGGGTGGCAGGCGCAGCCTGAAAGATCGTAAATTCCCCTCCCCTGGAGGGGTGGCAGGCGCAGCCTGAAAGATCGTAAATTCCCCTCCCCTGGAGGGGTGGCAGGCGCAGCCTGACGGGGTGGTCAATCCTGGCAACTTCAACTCAATTATGGGAATAGGGGTTTATCCCGGTAACGTTTTATGATACGGTCTTAATCTTGCGGTTATCATGAATATCAACAGAGAGTCCCCCCAGCATGAAAGTCACCCAGGAGAAGCTTCCCGGCAGTCAAGTCAATCTATCAATTGAGCTTCCCGCTAACCTTACTCAGTCCGCCTACGAGAAAGCCCTTCAGAAATTATCTAAGCAGGTCAGAGTTAGTGGTTTTCGTCCCGGAAAAGTACCCCGCAAAGTTTTGATTCAGCAGTTGGGAATGTCTAGGATTAAGGCCTACGCGATCGAAACGCTGCTGGAAGGCAATGTTTCTAAAGCCTTCAAAGAAGCTGATGTTCGCCCCATTGGTCAGTACGATATTCGTCCCACTTTTGATATTTTAGTGGGAGAATTTGAGCCCAATCAACCCCTCAGCTTTACGGTGGTAGTGGATGTAGTGCCGACCGTAACCTTGAATGAGTATCAAGGCATGACCGTACAGGCAGAGTCTGTACCTTATGATTCCACCCAAGTAGATAACGTCATTACCCACTACCGGAAACAGGCTTCAACCTTGTTACCCGTAGAGGAGAGTCGTCCTGCCCAGGCTGGCGATGTCGCGGTCTTAGACTACGAAGGCTTCTTTGTCTTACCCCAAGATGCACCCGAAGGCTCAGAGCCTGAACCCATTCCCCAGGCTAAAGGAAATGATGCTCAGGTTGATTTGCAGGAAGGCAATTTCATCCCAGGGTTTATTGATGGCGTAATTGGGATGACCCCCGGAGAAAGCCATGATGTTTCTGCCACCTTCCCCGATGATTATCCAGCAGAGGAACTAGCGGGTAAAGCGGCGGTGTTTCAGGTGACCTTAAAAGAATTGAAGGTGCGGGAACTACCGGATTTAGATGATGATTTTGCTCAACGGATTAGTCAGTATGCCAGCTACGAAGAACTAGTGGCAGGCTTAGAAACTCGTTATAAGCAAGAAGCAGAGGAGCAGGAACATAACAATAAAGTTCAGGCCTGTGTGCAAAAACTGGTGGAAAATGTCGAAGCCGAGTTTCCCCAGACCCTGATTGATGAGCAGTGCAATATTTTAATGCAACAAATGCTCAATCAGTTCTCCCAGCAAGGCATTGATTTACGACAACTAGACGCAAGTTTTGCAGATAAGCTGCGTCAAGCGGTGGAGCCGGAAGCAATTGATGAATTAAAGAGACGCTTTGGCTTATTGCAGTTAGCGAAGCTAGAGAAAATTGATGTAGATCTGGCTGCGGTGAAAGAGCGCATGGGTGAGATTCTCTCTGCGATCGATAATCCTAAAAAGGTGGACATCAACCGCCTCCAGACGATCGCTGAAGATGAATTGATGCAGGAGGCTTGTATGGAGTGGCTTCTAGAGCACAATACGATCGAGATGGTACCACCGGGAACGTTAACGCCGGAGGAGGATCTCGAAGAGGATCTGGCGGAGGAAACCGAGGACGCGGCGGAGGCCACCGTTGAGGTTATAGCTACTGAGTCGGAAGAAGCATAAGAACACTTCAATTAATCTCGATTCATGTCCTAAGGCGGAAGTGTGCGGCGCTTTGCGCCGCACTCTTCTATTTAATGCTTTCCGTGAAAAGCCCTGGATTATGGAACAGGGGTGACAAAATCCGCATTCAAGTCTAGGCGTAATGCGGTGCTGTTGTTGACTTTGACCACTTCAAAAGATTTCCGTCCTAAGAAATGATCTGCGATCGTCCCGGCGAGGGCTCCAGCCGCACCACCCGCTAACACCTCACTGGCATTAATGGTGCGTTCACCGGTCAGGCCTTCAATCGCAGCGGCTGCGCCCGCTCCAAACACTGCACTTCCCGCAATGATGGCTGGATTAACCCCTTCCCGAATCGTTTCTGTTTCTGTGATTAGCGGAGAGGTGGCATTAAAGGGGAACCGCTGTCCATTGGTGAGGACAATCTCTTGGGCAATAAACTGAGAGGTCTCACCGGAGGGACGGAACTCGCCTATCACTTGGCTGCCTTGGGGAATGACCACTTGGCCACTACTATTCACCATATTTTGTTGAACCGTTAAGGTGATCGGCAAGGTTTCTTCCGGTAAAAAGACCACCTCTGCGGCATCGGCATAGAAGACAGGAATGCTACTGCCTGCGGGTAAGACGGCCTGTCTGTTGGACACCGGTTGACTGGGAACTTGCCCCACAATATAGGGGGAGTTGATGGTGGCAACCTGGCCTTGACTGGAAAGGGCTTGGTAAATAAAGGCCGCAACATCGGCCCGGGTAGCCGCTTGATTAGGACTTAAAAACTGCACATTGGGATAGTTGACCACAATTTTATTTTCAGTGGCTGCGGCAATACTATTAACCGCATAGGACGGGATCAAACTCACATCATTAAAGGTTTGTAGCACCGAAGGATTAGTGGCAGTAAAATTTAAACCATTGGCGAGGGAAACTAACACCTGAGCCCGGGGAATATTTTGGTTGGGACTAAAGACATTGCCGGGATAACCTGCCAGAAATCCCATCGTATAGGCTTGATTAATCGCAGGGGTAGCCCAATAATTTGCGGGTACATCTACAAAGGAAACTGAACTACGAACCTGTGCCCGGTTAAAGGCATTGCGAACCATAGCGGCGTACTGGGAACGGGTTACAGGCGCATTGGGGTTAAAACTGCCATCAGGAAATCCTGCAATAATGCCCCGAGTTGCTAAGGCTTCAATAAAGTTTGCGGCCCAATAGCCTGCGGGAACATCCGTAAAACGAGTCTGGGCAAATGCGGCTTTAGCACCTAGAATTGGCGCAAAAAGACTTGTAATTAGACTGGCGATCGTTACGATCGTTGTGCCGGTTTTCCAGCGTTTGAAGTGAGTTGTAGAAGTAAGCATCTTGAGAACTCTAACATAATAAATTTGATTACCCTCCATGACCATTGCCTAGGGCATAAAGTTCCACACCAAAAGCCGATCGTTTTTTTCGGACTTCCTAAACGCCTAATTCCTGGGCCAAAAAACGAACATTCGGGTGCATTCAACGGCTACTAACTTAAGGCGGAAGAGTGCGGAGCGCCGCACCGCACTCTTCCATTAAATTTTTTCGCTTTTAGTGGAAAGCCCATTCAACTCAATGTAGATGTACCCTAGGCCCTGATCGCTTCTGCTAGAGCAATGGTTACTTCCCGTTCAACACCATCCGTCATGTTCCATG
>JBEAPM010000041.1:0-11169 GCA_041164445.1 Cyanobacteriota bacterium | reverse complement strand
ATCTCGGGGAAGTCCATATTGTCCCCATGGGCTTGGCCTATGATCAGCTCTACCCGAAACAGGGGAGTTCGGTGGCGGTGCAAATTGCGCCCCCCCTCTCCACCCGTAACTATGCCCATTTGTCCAGTAAACAAGCGGTGAAGGCGATCACTGAAGACTTAACCCAAGCGTTGCTGTCCCTGGATCCGAAAATGGACTTGCCTCCCCAGAACGGCTAGAATTTTGCTAACTGAACCCGAGAACTGAGTTGCCATGGGCGATCGTCTTTTTCAACCTGCGCTGTACCGAATCCTAGATGCAAACCTCGATCGCGTTCGAGAGGGATTACGGATTATTGAGGAGTGGTGCCGATTTGGTCTGAACCAGGCCGATCTAGTGGCAACCTGCAAAAATTTACGGCAGGAAACCGCCCGCTGGCACCACCCCAATTTACGATCGGCCCGAGATACGCTGCAGGATCCAGGAACGGATTTAACCCATCCTCAAGAAGCGGAGCGATCGAATCTACAACAAGTACTTCAGGCGAACTTTTGCCGAGTACAGGAAGCCCTCCGGGTGCTGGAAGAATATAGCAAGCTCTATGATGGGGCGATGGCGGCGGCTTTCAAACAGATGCGCTATCAGGTCTACACTTTGGAAAGCCAGATCCTCGCCCACGATCGCTACCAGAAGTTACTCGCCGCTAAGCTTTACTTGGTCACTAATCCTAGTGAAAACCTGATCGAAATTGTCGATGCAGCCCTAGAAGGGGGATTGAGCCTGGTGCAGTACCGGGATAAGGATGTGGATGATGTCACCCGCATGGCCCGTGCTCAGCAACTCTGTGAGTTGTGCCATAGCTACGGAGCGCTTTTTATTGTTAACGATCGGGTTGATGTGGCCCTCGCCGTCAATGCCGATGGGGTTCACCTGGGGCAGCAGGATCTGCCCATTGCCCTCGCTCGCCAAGTTTTGGGTCCCAACCGCATTGTGGGACGATCGACCACAAACCTCGATGAAATGCGCCGAGCCTTAGAAGAAGGCGCTGATTATATTGGAGTGGGTCCCGTTTACGAAACCCCCACAAAACCCGGCAAAGCGGCTGCCGGTCTAGAATATGTTTCCTTTGCCGCTCAACACGCCACCATTCCCTGGTTTGCCATTGGCAGCATCACCCCCAACAATTTGCGCGATGTCATGGAAGCCGGAGCCCAGCGGGTGGCCGTCGTGCGATCGATTATGCAGGCGGAACAACCCACCTTAGTAACGCAATATTTTCTCTCTCAACTCCAACGGGGCATCCATTAAGCCGACTTCGGTCTAAGTCGATTCAAGGCTATGGGGCATTGGAGCCTCCTGGGGAAAATCTGATCTGAGCCGGTCAGTTCTTTTGGTTCTTTTGACAAGATTGTCTAACTTGCCAGAATGGAAGGGGGGAGGACGATTTGCCAAGCAAGATGTTATTCTCAATAGAGTTACCTTACTGCAAGTCCTATGGCTTCCCCCACAACCCCGGCCACCCTCAAGGCTGAACTCAATGAACGTGGCTGGAGAATGACTCCTCAGCGAGAAAAAATCCTGCAAACCTTTCGAGAATTGCCCGCTGGTAACCATTTGAGCGCAGAGGATCTACTGCATAAGCTAGAAGCAGCAGGAGAGTGTATTAGCCTCTCCACCATTTATCGGACTCTCAAGCTCATGGCTCGTATGGGGATTTTGCGCGAGCTAGAACTGGCGGAAGGGCACAAACATTACGAGATTAATCAGCCGTCTCCCCATCACCATCATCATTTGATTTGTGTGCGTTGTAACAAGACCATTGAGTTTAAAAGTGATTCAGTCTTAAAAGTGGGGGCTAAAACGGCCCAGAAAGAAGGCTATCATTTGCTAGATTGTCAGTTGACGATTCATGCGATTTGTCCCACCTGCCAGCGATCGCTAATACCTTAACGTTGGCCCCTAACGCTGGTCTCCGTGCTCCTGGCACAGGAGCCGCTTCCCCACAGCTTTCCCTTGAAAGTGCATCATAGGACTGACCTCGATAAATTCACGATAAATTTCATAACTTGCTGATGGACATTACCTTTAAACTCTGGCGACAGCAACCCGGTCACGCCCCCCGCTTTCAAGATTATGTTTTGGATGTGGCCACGGGCGATACGGTTTTAGATGCCCTCCTGCGGCTGCAGGGAGAACAGGATGGGACGATCGCGTTTCGTAAAAATTGCCGCAATACCATCTGTGGTAGCTGTGCCATGCGTATTAATGGTCGCTCTACCTTGGCTTGTAAAGAAAACTGTTTCCAGGAAATTCATCGCCTCAAAGAGCATGGCATTTTGCAAACCGATGGCAGCGAAGCCTCGCGCCCGGTCATTACCGTGGCCCCTTTGGGCAACTTAAAGGTTGTTAAAGATCTAGTGGTGGACATGAAACCCTTCTGGGATGGTCTCAAAGCGATCGATCCCTATGTCAGCACCGCCAGCCGCAAGGTTCCGGAGCGAGAATTTTTACAAACCCCTGCGGAACGGGCCAAATTAGACCAGACGGGGAATTGCATTCTCTGTGGAGCCTGTTATTCCGACTGTAACGCCCTAGAAATAAATCCCCAGTTCGTGGGGCCCCATGCCCTCGCCAAGGCCTACCGCACCCTAGCGGATTCCAGAGACGATCGTACCATTGAGCGAATTGAGCAATATAACCAAGGGGTCAACGGCGTTTGGGGCTGTACCCGTTGCTACTACTGCAACTCAAGTTGTCCCATGGAAGTTGCCCCCCTCGATCAAATTAGTAAAGTCAAGTCCTTCATTCTCAAACGTAAAACCAAGCACGACAGCCGAGCCATTCGACACCGTAAAGTGTTGCTGGAACTGGTCAAATCCGGCGGCTGGGTGGATGAACGGAAATTTGGCATTGAGGTAGTCAGTAACTCCTTCCAAGACTTACAAGGACTGTTGAGTTTGATTCCCCTGGGACTACGCATGGTTGCCAGTCGTAAGTTTCCCGTCAGCTTTGAGCCTTCAGAGGGTCAAGCAGAAGTCCGATCCCTGATTACGGCGGTGCAGTCTCAACAGACCTCGAAGCCAGATAGCGCAGCCCAAAAAGACCACCAGTAGGGGCAAGGTATCCTTGCCCAATGCTTGCCTAATCCTTGCCCAATCCTTGCCCAATCCTTGCCCAATGCTTGCCTAATCCTTGCCCAATCCTTGCCTAATCCTTGCCCAATCCTTGCCCAATCCTTGCCTAATCCTTGCCCAATCCTTGCCCAATCCTTGCCCAATGCTTGCCTAATCCTTGCCTAATCCTTGCCTAATCCTTGCCCAATCCTTGCCCAATCCTTGCCCAATCCTTGCCCAATCCTTGCCTAATCCTTGCCCAATGCAAGATTTATAGGCAAAATCAATGACCGGGTTTGGAGACCAAACCCCTACTAGGGGGGATTCAGGCAGGATTTTGAATCTAGGGGATCTAGGGGACAGTTCTAGAGCAACTTGACGAATTGTGCTAAACTTTACGAACTTGAAAACCTGGGAGAGGTGGCAGAGTGGTCGATTGCACCCGACTTGAAATCGGGAGTACCGAAAGGTACCGTGGGTTCAAATCCCACCCTCTCCGTTCAACGGCACAGAGAATCGCCAAGCATATTGTTTTAAGTCAATCCGCTGGTCAGCGGAAAAAAGGATCCCTTCGTCTTCTAGCAATTCTCGCTGTAAACGATCGCTGCCATTGCGGCGAGGGGACTCGGAAACTTTGCCCTGAGCATTAATCACCCGATGCCAGGGAATCGATCGATCCGGTAAAGCCACTCGGTATAAGGCATAGCCCACCAATCGTGCATGACCCGGTAAGCCCGCCAGTTCCGCCACTTGTCCATAGGTGGCCACTTGCCCATAGGGAATTTGAGATACGATCGCGTAGATGCGTTCGTAGCGGCCCGGAGGCGTTAACGGTTCTGGGGAAACGGGAAACTTAGGGTGCGGCATGGCGAAGGAAACGCTGACACATTTGCTAAATTTACAAGGGCAAGGGTATAGGATGGAGACTGGATATAAATTGTAACCAGAGTCAGAATGCTTTTGATTTTGACCTCATGAACAGGTTGTGGGGATCTTCCGTCCCACGCACCTGCATTAAACTGATAGCCAAGGTGTGTAGAGTATGATTTTTTCAGCAATTTTTCGCCGCCGTAACTGGTTGGCACTGTTTCTGACCGTAGCCTTTAGCTTAATTGCGTTGCAGGCTGATGGTGCCACCAGACTGCTGGGGGCTGGTTCTTCCTTTGCAGAGCCCCTTTATGATCAATATTTTGCTAACCTCAAAGACAAAGCAGGATTGAATATACGGTATCTGACCATTGGCTCAGGACAAGGCTTTCGGCAACTGGGAGATAAGGTTACCAGCTTTGCCAGTAGTGACTTTTATCCCCAGGGCGAAGAAGGACAACGGCTGTTGCGCCTCGATCAAGTTCCCGGATTGGAATTACAAATTGCTCCCGTGGCCCTTGGGGGAGTTGCCATTATCTATAACATTAACTCTACGGGCGAAAATGGTTTAAGCCCTACCGATGTCAAAATCTCTCGGGAAGTACTCGCGGGCATTTTTAGCGGAGAAATCACCAACTGGCAACAGGTGAGCCCTCAACTGCCGAATCTCACGCTTAAGCCGATCGTGCATTGTGATGTCTCTGGTGCAAACTATATTCTCAGTCGCTACCTGGAAGCAGTCACCGATGGGCAGATTGAAAAGCGCCCTGGGCCCCTCTGGTGGCAAGAAGCTGGCTTAGATCCCTATGCAGCCCGTAGCTTGGATGATGGTGTTGCCGCCGCTGTTGCCTCTACCGAAGGCGCAATCGGCTACGTTCAGGTCAATTATGCCCTCGAGAAAAACCTGGAGACCGCTCGCATTGAGAATTCTCTGGGACGTTTCGTTAAACCAGAGTTGATTTATGTGCAACGGGCTGCGGATACGATCGAATACGATAATTTCCGACCCGTTGGCATTGAAGACCCAGCGATCGGGTATCCCTTGGTGGGCATTAACGCCATTTATTACTACAACCGCCAGGACACCACTGAAACCGCTGAAGGTTTGAACACCATGCTGGAATGGATGTTAACGGATGGCCAGGAACTCAATGAATCCTATAACTATTTAGCGGTGAATCCTGAAATTGCTCAACTTGCCCTCAGCAGCTTGCAGCAAAATCTCACGGTTTCCCCGTGGGCTAAGGTGGGCCCCTCGGAACCCGTTACGCCACCGACGCGAGAGGCTTGTAAATAAAGTTTAAACCCGATCCCTCCGCCTTCGGCACCTCCCTTAAAAAGGGAGGCAGGGAGCTTCAAGCCTTTCCTGCAGAGCCAGTTCTCCCGCCTTTTAAGGGGCCAGGGGAATCTAAATTGGCTACTCACTTAAGGGGGAAGAGTGCTCCGCGCCGCACTCTTCCCTTAAATTTTTCGGTTTTAGTGGAAAGCCCTCCGTGACGTGGCAAGGGCTGGAGCATTCAAAGTGTAAGAGAGAAGAGCCGTTCGGAAGGGTTCTGAAAATACTGTAAGGTATTCAAGTGGACGGGATTGGAGGTACGTTATGGCAGATTTAACCGGAACCTGGTTAGGAACCTATTGGCAAAATCAAGAGCCTACTCGGTTTGAAGCTACTTTAATTCAGTCTGGCAATACATTAAGCGGCAATATTCTCGATGATGGTCATCTGGGTGAAGCGACCCTTCAGGGAACGGTAGTCGGTCGTAATGTGCATTTTATTAAGATCTATGTCAGCCTAGCGCAGCAAATCCCCATTGACTATACCGGGATCATTAGTGAAGCAGAAGACTTTGTGCAGGGGCGTTGGTCATTTGGCAGTCGTAGTGATTCTGGAGCTTGGGAAGCCCGCCGATCGGGGGAGAATCTGGTCATTAGCTTTAACCGACAATTAGCGGCGACAAAATAATGAACTGGACAGTTCCGTTCTGGAAAGCAGGGGAAAGTCGCTGGCAACGTCTGATGCGATTACCGAAGCGCTTGTTCACGGGCTCTGTCATTCTCCTTGGGATCGGGGTGGGCGGGGCGACGGCTCTATTGGCCACGATCGGCCTATTTCAACCCTTGGAATGGCAGGGCTATCGTCTGCTCTTTACGGCTCGGGAGGCGGTGTCTTTTGTACGCCCAACGGTATCCCCCAGTGTCTGGGACGATCGCTTAGTGGTGATTGCTATCGACGATCGGAGTTTGAAGACCTACGGCCAATTTGCCACCTGGAAACGGGATCGCTATGCAGAGTTGTTGAATATATTGCAGGCTGATCCCCCCGCAGCGATCGGTTTTGCCATGCTCTTTCCGGAAGAAACCCCAGAGGATGCGGCCTTTGCCCAGGCCATGCTCTTCAACGGGACGATCGTGCTGGGGATTGCGCGGGATAGTCAGGGACAGACACTCTTACCGCTCCCCTTTTTAGACTTTATTGCGGGGTTAGGCCATGTCCAAAGTTTTTCCGACTCCGATGGCATTACGCGATCGACTTGGCTCTATTTGCCTACCGATGAGGGGGGGGTACCGAGTTTAAGTGTTACTTTAGCGGATGTGTATAACCAAACCCTAGAGAGCTTCGGTGCCCAGGCCCCTGCCATCACCATTCCCCCGCCGCAACCCACCCTCAAGGGCAACCAAGTCTGGATTAACTGGCCAGGCCCCACTCGGCAACTCACCCAGTATTCCTTGGCGGCAGTGCTCAATCAAGAGGTGGATCTGAGTCTCTTGAGCCATAAAATCGTTTTAGTGGGCATTACCGCAACAGGTCTAGAAAGCAATCCCCTCCGCACGCCCTTTTATGACGATGCCAAAGGGGCTGGGGTCTATCTTTACGCCGCAACCCTCGATAATTTACTCAACGATCGCTTTTTACATCGTCCCCATGCTTTCTGGGTTGGGGTGAGTTTGGTGTTGCTGGGGCTGGTGAGTGCTATGGGACTGCAGCGCCTATCTCTCCAGGGGCAGTTACTCACCTTTGGGGCGTTTCCTCTGCTCTGGTTTGGGGTTGCCCTGTTGAGCTTCTCTGCCCATTGGTGGCTCCCCCTGGCCAGCCCGATTCTGACCCTTTGGTTTGTTGGCATTGCCCTACAACTTCGCTCCCACAACGATCGTCAGTTGTTGATGGATCTCTTCTCCAAACACGTTTCCACGGAAACCGCTCAGTTAATTTGGGAGCGACGATCGGAAATTTTTGAGTCGGGAGAGTTACAGGCCCAGGAACTCACCGCAACGGTTTTGTTCATGGATATTCGCGGTTTTACCACCATTTCTGAACAGTTTAAACCGGCGGAATTATTGCGGTGGCTCAATCGCTATTTAGACGCAATGACGCACTGCATTATTACCAATGGAGGCGTTGTGGATAAATACATTGGCGATGCCATTATGGCGGTTTTTGGGATTCCCATTCCCCGGACTTCTGTAGAGGAAATTCGTCAGGATGCCGCCAATGCGATCGCCGCTGGGATGGATATGTACCGGCGACTGGAGTCTTTGAATCAGGAGTTTCAAGCCGAAGGATTACCGACCATTTGTTTTGGCATTGGGATTCATACGGGCACCGTAGTGGCGGGTAGCGTCGGGGGCTCTCAGCGCCTGAACTATTCTGTGGTGGGAGACACGGTTAACACCGCCGCCCGCATTGAAGCCCTCAACAAAAATATCCAAAGCCATAATCCCTACCATTTGCTGATCAGTGGACACACCTTTGCCTATGTGCGCGATCACTATGTGGCCAAACCGCTGCAGTCCCTCACCTTAAGAGGGAAGGCCGTTTCCACGGTGATCTACGCCGTACAGGCGAAGAATGATGGCAAGTTCATGCCTAAAAATCCCCTGGAATTATTAGAAGAACGGGTTTTCTCCGGTAAGCAAAGGAGTATCACGCGACCGGATGAATTTGACGCGGAGGGCGGTCTGCTTCCGCCATAAGGGGATAGCTCTTCAAACACCGACTGGAGCGCTTCAGGTGAGGTAACGTTCCAGGAGATACCGTTGAAAAACGACATCCTGCCGTTGTAAGTGCTGGATCTGATAGAGCCGAAAGCCAAACCGCTGAAAGAGTTTAAGGCTAAATTCACTGGCTTCTACCCAGAGCCGCTGCATTTTTTCCGCTTGAGCATAGTCCACAACAGCGGACAGTAAATCCGTACCAATTCCTTGCCGAACCCGATCGTGACGCACGTAAGCCGAGAGAACGTGGCCCGAAGGTCGAATGCCGGAGAAGCCTAAAATTCCTGTGGCATCGCAACAAAGAAAGGTAGTTCCGGACAGAATGAACTTACGAAAGTTGGGGGTATCTGCGGCAAAAGCAGCCCACACTTCCACTTGTCGAGGCGTATAGTAAATGGGCCCGTGAGTTTGTACCGTTTCTCGGTAAAGTTGGGCTAACTCTGGTAAATTTATGGCTTGTGCTGTGGTGATGGTACGCATCGATCGTTACCGCGTTGAGTTTTTCAAAACAATCCAAATAACCGCAGGGGCTCCAATTAAGATCGTGACGGAATTGAGGGGCAAAACCGCATCCTGGCCGGGCAGTTGGGCAATACTATCTGCGACGATCGCAAGGCAAGCTCCCAGGAGAGCATTCGCCGGGATCAGAAAGCGATGATCTACACTGCGAAAGAGTTGACGACAGAAATGGGGCACCGCCACCCCCAGGAAGGCGATCGGCCCGCAAAATGCCGTGACGGTTCCCGCCAGCAGGGCAGTACTGAGAATAATCCAAAAGCGAATTTGCCCGATGTGGGCTCCTAGACTTTTTGCGGTATCTTCCCCCAGGGCTAAAAGGTTTAGAGGAGAAGCGAGCCCCTGAGCGATCGTTAAGCCTAAGGCAATACTGGCGGCAAAGAGTGGCCATTGCCCCAAGTTAATGGCGGCAAAACTGCCAAAGGTCCAGTTTAAATAGGTTTGGGTTTCTGTGAGGCTACTGAGTTGCAATAAAATTGTAACCATGGCGCTGGTAATATAGCCAAACATTAAGCCAAAAATTAACAGTCGGATGGAATTGGCCACCCGTTGGGAGAGGAGCAACATTAGACTTAAGGTCAAGGCGGAACCTACACTGGCCGCCACGAGAATACTGGTATTTTCAAAGCCCCGGAGCGCCCGTAAAGACTCCAAATTCGTCGCTAAAACCACGATCGCTACCCCTAAGCTAGCGCCAGCGTTAATGCCGAGAATGGAGGGATCCGCCAAGGGATTTCTAAAGAGGGTTTGCATTTGCAGCCCCCCCACCGCCAAGGCAGCCCCCGCAACGATCGCCGTGAGGGAACGGGGCAGCCGCAGTTGCCAGACAATATCGGCCCAAATGGGATTGTCTACGGGCTCTCCCCGCAGAATGGAGCTTAATTGCCCCAGGGGAATGTTGACGGAACCAATGGCTAAACTAGACCCAAATAACCCCGTTGCGATCGTCAATAACAGTAAAAGTTGCAGCACTCGCACCTTAGCCATGGCGCAGTCGCACGATAAAGAATCCATCCATGTTGGCTTGGGGGGGCCAGAGTTTGAGCCAGTGGGGTTCCGCTAAAAACCAGGGCACGGCTGGGGATTGGCTGGCAATGGGGGGGCGATCGATACTCCACTGAGGGTGATCTTCTAGAAAGGCAGCAATTTGGTGCTCATTTTCCGCCGGATGGAGGGTACAGGTGGCATAGACCAACACTCCCCCCGGTTTAACCCAGGTGGCCGCAGAGCGCAGTAACTTACCCTGGAGATCCGCCAGTTCCTTTACGGTTTCCGCCGTTTGAGTCCAGCGGGCATCGGCATGACGATGGAGTGTGCCTAAGCCCGAACAGGGCGCATCCACCAAAACCCGATCGCAGCGACCCTCTAAATCCGGCTGTGCTTGGCTATCGCCTTGGCAAATGTCAATGCAGGTCACCCCTAACCGCTTGAGATTCGCCCGTAATTTCTTCAACCGAGACACGGTGCGATCGTAGGCCAAAATAGTGCCTTGGTTTTGCAGCAGTTCTGCTAAATGTAAGGTTTTCCCCCCCGGTGCAGCACAGGCATCGGCGATCGTTTCCCCCGGTTGGGGATCCAGCCAATGACTCACCAGTTGGGCACTGCGATCCTGCACCATCCAGTGGCCCTCGGCAAAGCCAGGCAGTAAGGGAATGGCCCCCGCCCCGAGGGGCAGGGTCAGGGCTTGGGGCAGCCCGACAATGGGTTCCACCTCCGTCCCCACGGCTTTGAAGGCGGCTTGGACGGTTTCCAGGCTTGCCCGCAAAGGATTGACCCGTAAGTCGATGCGAGGGGGACGATTAAACCACTCACAAAGCTGTTCTAAGTCGCACCCTGCAGCACCGTCCTGCAGTTGAGTTTCCCAGGTTTCTAAAATCCAGCGGGGATAGCTGTGGAGAATCCCTAAACGATCGAGGGGATCGGGGGGAAGGCTTAAAACCTCGGGCTGAGCCTCCTGTCGTCGTAAATACTGACGCAGCACCGCATTAACAAAGCCAACCCCATAGGCAACTTTGACGGACTTGCACAACTCCACCGTGGTATGCACCGCCGCTGCTGCGGGAATATGGCTGAGGTAACGCAGTTGATAAAGCCCAATCTGGAGAACCACCCGTAACTCCGCCGCGAGTTTCTGGGGTTTGCTGGACAACTGTTGGACGATCGTATCCAAGGTTCGTTGACGGCGCACACACCCATAAACCAGTTCCGTCATCAAGGCGCGATCGGGGGGGAGCAGTTGACTATCCTTTAAGCTATTCTGCAGAGCCACATCAGCATAAGCGCCCTGATAAACCTTCATGAGGGTTGTCCAAGCCAGATGTCGGGCTGATACCATAAGGTGCTTCACTCTTGGGTAATGCTTTAGCCCAGTCTACAAAATTGTGGGTCAAGGACTGAGATCCTCATCCGTTCCTGAACATCGCTATTATACCGTTATCCTCTCTCACGCCTGCTCCTGAACGCCCTGAACCGTTGCAATGCCTAGCCTACCCTTGCCCAGCCCCGAAAATGCTTTCCTGGTCAACCACATTAATTTACTCCGCTCTAGCTTTCAGCACTTTGTGGGGCGGGACTTGATCCGGGAAGCCTTCCCCTTGCCCGATCTGGGGGACGGCTCCGAGCAAACGATCGCTCGGGGGATTTTCTATGCGCCCTTTGTGGTTTTGTCCCATGATGCGGCCGCCGATCCCATCTTTACCTA
>JBEAPM010000040.1:0-7387 GCA_041164445.1 Cyanobacteriota bacterium | reverse complement strand
CAATCTCCTCAGAGCTACCCTCCTATTATCACCCCTTACCCCTGTTTTCACGAAAGTGGGATGCTCCCGACGGAAGCAAAGTTGCAATACATGAATTGGACTCTGGAGCAACGAGTCTTGGAACGCACAGAATCCTTGAAGAGTTTGAATGCACTCTTAAAAAAACAAACTGAGTCTTTTTATAATATGAATCAACTCCTCAATTTGGTGATTAATAGTATTCCGCAAGGTATTTTTTGGAAAAATAGACAATCGGTTTTCTTAGGGGGAAACCAACGCTTTGCCGATGATGTCGGAATCCCCTTAGATCAACTCAAGGGTAAAGAAAATACAGACTTAAAAGTAACTCCAGAAGAAGCAGAACTTTATACCAAGTGTGATCAGGAGGTGATGGAAACGGGGCAGTCTATGTCCCACTTTCTCGAAATTCTGCGCAGACCCGACCATTCCGAAGTCTATGTGGATATCACCAAAGTTCCTCTGCGGAACCAATCCGATCAAATTATTGGAATTTTAGGCTGTTATGAAGATGTAAGCGATCGTAAACGGGCGGAATGGGAACGTCAAAAATTGCTCCAGGAACTGTCTGCTTTTAAGACAGCGATCGATCGCTCTGCCAGCATTGCCGTCACGGATGAAAATGGCGTGATTTTGGAAGCGAATGATCAATTTTGTACCCTGTCCGGCTATTCCAGAAGTGAATTAGTGGGACACCCCCATTCTGTGATCAAATCAGGGATCCATCCGCCGGAATTTTATCAGGATCTCTGGAAAACGATTCGCAACGGTGAGGTATGGCAAGGTGAAATCTGTAATCGGAGTAAAACGGGGCAACTCTATTGGGAAGAAAGTAGTATTGTGCCCTTCATTGATGCTCAAGGCAATCCCACCCGATATTTGGCGATTCGTTATGATATTTCTAGCCGTAAAGCAGCGGAACAGGCCATTCAACGCCGTGCTGAGCAGGAAAAACTTCTCCGGGAAATTAGTCAATCCATTAACCAATCCTTAGATTTAAATGCTATTTTTGAACTTGCTTGTCAGCATATCCTCTCACTTTTAGAATGCGATCGGGTCTGTATCTTTGAATTTGACCCTGAGTCAGAGTTTCAACAGGGAAATTTTGTGGCAGAAGCTTTTCGCTCTGATCTAGATCCGCTGATTAAGAGCGTTATTAAATCAACTTGTTTTGGCGACTCAAAAATAACAGATTATACCCTGGGTAAAGCGATCGTTTTTAATGACCTTGAAAATCATCAGTTTTCTACTTGCTTAACTGATTTCTTCGATCGTTTTCAGATCCGATCGGGGTTGATTTTCCCGTTACACTGTAATGAAAAATTGTGGGGATTATTGTGTCTCTATCAGAGTATAAGTCGGCATTGGCAAGGCTCTGAAGTTGACTTTACCCAACAATTGGCTAACCAGTTGTCCATTGCGGTGCAACAGGCTAATTTACTCGATCAATTGCGCCATGAACTGCAGGATCGTCAAGCCGTGCAGCAGCAACTGGCGGAGCGCAACGAGCAACTGGGCATTTATAACGAAGAACTGCTGCGGGCAACCCGCCTCAAGGATGAATTTTTAGCCAGTATGAGCCACGAACTCCGAACCCCCTTAAATGCCATTCTGGGGATGTCAGAGGTGCTTCAGGAAGATATTTTAGGGGCTGTCAATACCGAGCAGCGGGATGCCCTTCAGATTATTCAACGTAGTGGATCCCACTTGTTAGAACTGATTAATGACATTTTAGATGTGGCTAAAATTGAATCAGGACAACTGGAACTTCACCGCACCCCCGTTTCCTTATCCCATCTCTGTCAGTCGAGTGTGGCCCTCGTTCAATACCAAGCCACTCAAAAAGATATTGCAATTCACCAGGATCTTCCTGAGTCGCTGCCTCAACTCTTACTGGATGAACGGCGTATTCGCCAAGTGCTGGTTAATCTCCTCAATAATGCCGTTAAGTTTACGGCTGCTGGCGGCAGTGTGTCCCTCCGGGTGAGCCTCTCCCCGGATGAGGGGGATCTCCATCGCCTGGAGTTTGCCGTGGAGGATACCGGCATTGGCATTGCTCCGGAGTATTTTCCGCAACTCTTTCAACCCTTTGTCCAAATTGACAGTGCTTTAAACCGCCAATATTCCGGTACAGGACTCGGTCTAGCGGTCGTCAAACGGGTGGTGGAATTACATGCCGGTACGGTAGATGTCACCAGTGAAGTTGGGGTGGGCAGTTGTTTTACCATCACGATTCCCTGCCAAGGCACAGACTACGTCCCTCCCCCGCCTTCCCCCATTGTGGATCTGCCGACGGTGCAATTATTTTGGGGCCATTCATCTCAGTCCAGTCCGCATCATAAGCCCTGTATTCTTTTGGCAGAAGACAATGCAACTAATGTCAATACTCTCAAAATTTACTTCGAGGCTCAGGGCTATCAACTGTGCTTTGCCCGCAATGGTGCCGAAGCGATCGTGGTGGCCCAGAGTCAGCATCCTGACTTAATTCTCATGGATATTCAAATGCCTGAAGTGAATGGGTTAGAAGCTATCCAAATTCTGCGCCGAGATCCAGACTTTGAACAGTTACCCATTATTGCGCTGACTGCCCTGACCATGCCCGGCGATCGAGAGCGATGTCTGGAGGCGGGAGCAACGGATTATCTCTCCAAGCCCATTCAGCTTAAGGAACTCGAACGCTGTATGCAACAGTATCTGCAAGGCGCTTCCCCAGAGTGTTTTCCAGAATCTTCTCCAGAGGCGTAAGTCACGGATCAACCCTGGGTCTGCTGCTGGAGTAACTGAAGAAAATAATCAAACCGGAAACTGCGGGGATCAATGCGGGAACTCGATCGATCGATGGCCCGATGGGTGGTAATGCGATCGGGAGGCACCGTACTTTGAGCTACTAACCAGGCGAGGGATTGATATTGGGCCTGCGTATAGCCACTATGGGTGGGCAGATCATTTTCCCCATCAATGGGGGTTTCCAGGGAAATGTGGTAGGCAAAGTTATTGACGGAGGGCGGGTACTGGGCGTGGGTTTTCGCCGATTCGGGGCCGTTTGGCCCATCAAAGACGGAATTCCCGGCACCATAGGCGCGCTTCTCTGGCGGCACAATATAAATGATCGTGCCATCCAAACGAATTAAGGTGTGGTAACTGGCCTGATCATCCTCATTGGTGTGGGGAGTCCGAAAGTAATTGACCGCCGAATCCGCAGAATAGACTGTTTCATGCAATACGATAATGGGGGCCTGGGTTAAGGGATTGCCATTAATATCCTTGGCAAAACGATTGCCATAGTTCGTGGGATGGGCCCAGGCTATTTCGTAGGGAGGATGATAACCGGAGGGCTTGGGCCGAGCCGGGGAGGGTGTAACTGGCGATGGGCTGGGAGGACTGGAAGGCGGGGGACTGGGGCTAGGAGCAGCGGTGGGGCTGTCCTTGGGGACGGAACTTGTTGGGCGATCAGGAAAAGGGGTGCTAATCGATTTCTCCGGTTTGACAAAATCCGCAAATTGCATAATTGAGGTGGGGGGCGGGGTGGCCACCGGACTGGCTGTAGGCAGCGGATCTTCTAAGGAAACGTCATTGAGGGCATTGGCATCGGGGTTCAAACGGAGGCGAGCAATATCCAGCCAAATGGCTCCTCCGATCGCTAGGCTAAATAAGAGTAAGCTCAACAATAAGCGTCGATTTTGCTGAGACCAAGATTGTGTCAGAGACCAAGATTGTGTCACAGGCTTTCCCCCGCCTGGGCGACTTAACAATGGCCCTTTGGTCGGGGCAAACTGCCGCTGCCAACGGGATCGCAGGGCCAGCCAATGAACCCTATAGCGTCGTCGCCACAGGTAGCGACTGACCCTCCAGAGGCGTGTCCTCTGCCATTGTGCTGGCTTCCAAAGTAGGGAGAGAATCATAGGGGCTACATAGAAAACGGGATTAGGTTGAACAGAGCCTCAGGAGACAGGAAGGCTTGGGGCGACTTGCCTCAAGTTTGAAGCTTGAAATCTCGCAGCCTTAAACATTGAAGCGGAACAACATCACATCCCCCTCCTTGACGATATAGTCCTTACCCTCACTGCGTACTAACCCCTTTTCCTTACCCGCACTCAGGCTACCGGTGGCCACCAAATCCTGATAAGCGATCGTCTCGGCACGAATAAAGCCCCGTTCAAAATCGGTGTGAATAACCCCCGCCGCTTGGGGAGCGGTCATCCCCGCTTGAATCGTCCAAGCCCGAGTCTCTTTTTCGCCCGTGGTGAAGTAGGTGCGCAGCCCCAATAGCTCATAGGTGGCCCGAATTAAGGATTGCAATCCCCCCTCTTCCACCCCCAGGGAACTGAGAAAGTCTTGACGCTCTTCCACCGGTAGCTCAATTAACTCCGCTTCCACCTGGGCAGACACCACCACCACCTGGGCATTCTCTTGGGCCGCAACCCCCCGCACGGCTTCCACTAAGTCATTCCCCGTAGCCAGTTCTTCCTCCGTGACATTGGCCGCATAGATGAGGGGCTTGCGGGTCAACAACTCCAAGGGTTTAACAAAAACATCTTCCTCTTCCGTGAGGGACACCTGACGGGCCGACTGCCCTTCATTTAAGACCGCCGTAAGTTTTTCTAACACCACCAGTTCTGCCTGAGCATCCTTACTGGTGCGAGCCTGCTTGCGAATCCGCTCCATCCGCCGTTCTAGCTGGGCCAAATCCGCCAAAATCAGTTCAAGATTAATCACTTCAATATCGCGCACCGGATCGACACTCCCGGCAACGTGGATAATATCGTCATTCTCAAAACAACGAATCACCTGAACGATCGCATCAACCTGGCGAATGTGGGAGAGAAACTTATTGCCCAGACCTTCCCCCTGGCTGGCCCCCTTCACGAGTCCGGCAATGTCCACAAATTCAATGCGGGTGGGTACAATCTGGGCCGACTTAGAAAGGTCAGACAACACCTGCAAGCGCGGATCGGGGACTGCCACCACCCCCACATTGGGTTCAATGGTACAGAAGGGAAAGTTTGCCGCCTGAGCTTGGGCATTAGCAACTAGGGCATTAAAAAGTGTGGACTTACCCACATTGGGCAGCCCAACGATTCCGGCTCGTAACATGAGGTCTTCGACTACAGTAATTTTGCTTATTCTATAGTGATTCTCCAGAGGGGTCTAGAGACTAGTCCCGAGGACTGCTGTAGGTAGCGGCTGAACACTGATTGTGGTCTCGATCGCGATCCGACTCTTGATGGGCTTGCCTGATTTTGGATCGGTAGCGCCCCCCTGCGGTCATAAAAACTTTCCGTATGAAATACCCCCCAGGGGGATAAACATGGTAGTATGTAAACAAAAGTTACAAATCTTAAGATTTTGTTCGCCCTTTTCTGCTCTCCCCTCTCTTTCCGGTTAGTACGCCGCTTCGTTCACTATCTCTACCAAGAGACTATACAGCCCCGATCGCTCTGGACTGTTGTAGGGGTGGGGTTATTTATGGTCTCTGTGCCGGTCTTCTTTCAAGCCCCTTTGGTGCGGGCCTATCCCTGGGTGAGCTTGGCGTTGACCCCGGCCTGGGTGATGCTGGGTCAACATTGGCAGTCCCATCCTCAGCGATCGTTTTGGGGACAGGTGTTGCTGGGGTTTAGTTGGAGTTGGTTAGCGGGTTCTATTTACTGGGGCTGGTTACGTTGGGAGCCTCTGTATCACTTGCCGGTGGAAGCCATTGGTCTACCGATCGTCCTCTGGGGCATTACTCAACCTCAAAACCGGCTGGGAAATTGGTTTTATCTCGGTTCTTTGTTTGGCACCGCCGTCACCGATTTATATTTCTACCTCGCAGGGGTGATGCCCTACTGGACACGGGTGATGCAGGTGGATCCCCCCCAAGCCATAAGTATTTTGCAAGAGGCTATTCTTCAGGTGCAAACCCCCTGGGGAATCTTCACCGCCATGATCTGTGCCGCCCTCCTCACGATCGTTTCCTTACGATCGCTGCGGTCTCCCCACGCCCATCATTGGATCTTCGGCGGAGCGGTTCTAGGCACCTTAATGGTGGATAGTCTCTTTGGTTTAGCGGCTGTTTTATAGCGCTGATCGCGGGTTTTGGCTAGACATTAGTACTTTTATACTATAAAATTAAACAACATCAGTGGACTGGACTAGGAGTAGACCTCCCCCCATACACCGCAGTCTTGTTGTTCCTTAATCCTGGTCGCGTGATTCCAGGTGAGCTTCGTCAGCGCTTGAAGAGGGATGGTGCTTCCCATTGGTCTTGTTGTCTACTCACCCGTTTTGAGCAGTACATCGGAAGGTTCCTTATGGCTGGCCATCGTTCTCGCTACCCCTACGATCGCCGGGGTGATCCCTATGGCGATCTTTACCCTCCCTATCCCCCTCGACCCTATTCTGCGGATCCCCGAAACTCTGACTCCTATCCCCGTGACGATCGCTATGATCCACCCCCGCCTCCCCAGCGCTGGCGTTTTTTCCATCCTTCTCTTTACTACTGGGGCCTGATCCTTGCCTTGGTCACCGCGATCGCCCTGTTTTGGGATCCGGGTCGGGTCTTTTCCCGAGGATCCCAAAAAACCAATCGGGACTGTCAGGAAGTGGTACAGCCCCAAGCCGTTCTCTCCAGGGAAAACCTCGCTCAGCTATTAACGATTCCAGAGCGAGATCCACGCCAACGGGTCAGAACGATCGTCCAAGAACCCTATTGTCTGCTCCCCAGCATCACCATTCGGGCGGGGGTCACTGCGGTTCGGGAGGCCTATCCCTTGGAGTTCGATCCCGATACCTGGCTGATTATTTTGTACGAAGGAGAGGAGTATGCCGGTTACCGTTTCATTTATCGCTAGAGCCGGTCTTTTGGCCGGATTAGCGGGATTATTGATGGGTAAATTTTGGTGGAATCGGGGAGAACTGCCCCCCTATCGCGCCATTCAAGTGCAACAACAATGGGCCTTACAACCGGGACAAACCCTGGCAACCTACAAAATTACAGGGGGATTAGGGGATGTGTCCATTGCCTTGCAGGGCGGCCTAGTGCGGGCCCCCTTCATGGGGGAAGTACAACGGAATACAGAGGATTGTGTGCTTTTTTCTAGCCCGGAAGTTCCCGCTTACCTGTTCCGGTTATGTGGGCTACTACAACCCAAACTCGGCCCACTCAATGCCGGGGATCCCATTGGTTCCGGGGAATATCTTCAGTTTGCTGCGCTGCGCAAACAGCCCGATGGCACCTGGACAATGGTAGAGCCGTCCCAAGAAATTCTAGAACGATCGCTGGGGTCGCCTGCCTCGGAGGGTAGCTTAGTCAATTAAGGAAAAACTGGGGTGCTAGGATTCGAACCTAGGAATGGCGGGACCAAAACCCGCTGCCTTACCGCTTGGCGAC
>JBEAPM010000039.1:0-3587 GCA_041164445.1 Cyanobacteriota bacterium | reverse complement strand
AAGATTTCTATACCTTTTGTAGGAGATAGACGACCAATATAACTAATGATTTTATGATCGTGGGGTAAATTAAGCGATCGACGTATTTCCAATAGATCGGAGGCAGGACTAAACCGATGAGTATCAATGCCATTATAGACATTTGTGATACGTTGAGGCTTTAAGTCAAAGGCTTTTAGCCAAGCTATTTTGACATTTTCTGAAACCGTAATGTACCGATTTGTATTTTGCACAGCCCACCAATCTTGTTGATGAAATAAGGCCGGATCCATAGCGGTGCAGATATGGAGTACGGTTTTCCATCGCAACAACAAACCTAGGAGAATGGCAAATAGACCACAACGATGATTACTAAAATAAATAACACCGACAGGAGAGGTGTGATAGTTTTTCCAGATCTTAAGCAAGCCTTGACTCAGTTGCATGAGAGATTTCAAGGCATGGTCTTTGCCAATACGATAGTTTTCAATGAAAACAGTCTGCTTACAAAAGCTTTGGTAATGATGAATTAAATCGCCGTCCTGAAAAGCAACTAAGCTAACTGTATAACCTTGCTGCGCCAACCCTTTGGCGATGGCAAAGGTGGCCAGAGGCTGACCACCATGATCAGAACAAGGTAATGGTTCTAAAATAAGAATAGGTTGTGAGGCTTTTTTCATAATGCTAAAACTTCCTTATATCGATCGATCGCTTTGTCTACAGAAAATTTTTGTGCATAGGATTGCAAACGCTGACGGTCTAGGGGTTGAGTGATGGTCTGTTTCATCGCTTCAGCTAAAGCATTAGCATCTCCGACCGGAACTAATGTTCCATATTCTCCTTTATTCAAAATTTCTCGTGGACCATAGTCACAATCAGTAGAGACAACGGCACAGCCACAAGCCAACGCTTCAATTAAAACCGTCGGTAAAACTTCCCATACGGAGGATAAAACAAGGGCGGTAGCACGGGCAATATACTTATAAGGATTTGTTACAAAACCAGGCATATCGACATTACTCTCTATTTCCAGATTTTTAATTAAGTTTTCTAATTTTTTTCTTAATTCACCTTCCCCTAGAATTAATAACCTTGCGTCATGGGTTTGACATAGTTTTGCAAAAGCTTGGAGCAAGGTGGGATAATCTTTCTGTTGAGAGAGTCTACCCACCGCTAAAAATACTGGAGGTTCACCAGCTTGAAACCAGGGGTGCTCAATCGGTAAGGTAGCTTGTTGAGCAAGACGATCGTCTACGACTGGATTATAAATGATCTGCACTTTATTTGAACTTAATTTAAAGCTCGATTGTAGTTCTTGGGCAATACCATGAGAAACTGCAATAACCTGATCTGCTTGAGGATAGAGCCAGCGTCCGAACAGTGGCGAGAGGTGAGTGATTAGACTTTTGGATGTATTTTTTCTCTCCACCTCTAACAAACGAGTTAGGGGCAAAGTATGCTCCCCTAAAACTAATTTTCCTGGAGATCCCGCTAATTTCCAGGCCAAAACCGTGACAAAATTTAATGCGGGTAGTGTAGATAAGATGACATCTGCCTGAGCGGACTGAATAGATTGCCTTAAAGGTAAGATCATTTGCCTAATCATTTTTAAGCGAAAATGACAAGGAATCCCTAAATCTACTCGGTGTAGGTGAGGTGGAAGTGTGGCAAGATATTCTCCCGTTGCTTGGGCGAGAACAAGAGTAATCTGTAAGTTTTTCTGGGTTTCTAAAGATTGGATCAGACGCAAGGTAATTCGTTGCATCCCTCCTCCCTCTAAATTATTCAGGAGAATTAATAACTTTTTCATATTCAATGCTGAATAACAATCGGATCCAGTCAAGACGCTTTGGCATGATACCGCACTTTTCAGACTTTCCCGTTACGGGCTACCACAACTATGCCTATGATTTGTCAGGTTACCAACTTAAGGCGCCGAACTCTTCCATTAAAATTTTTCGCTTTCAATGGGAAGCCCGAGTTTCAGGAATTCAGGTAGAATAAACTAGTTCAATTGAATTAGTGTCTTGACAAACTGATGGCATGAGGATTTACAGATGACGGATGCTGGACTGGATTGAGGATTTACAGAATTGGGTGAGTCCACGTCTAGAGATTCGCTTCGATTCCAGTGCAGATCCCTTGAAAATCTACCGTCCTGATGGTGAGCTCTTTGTTTCCTATGAAGAACGATCGCAGCAACTTGAACAGGAACGTCAGTGGGCTGATCAGGAGCGTGAACGGGCCGATCGCTTAGCAGCTAAACTTCAAGAACTGGGTATCGAGTTGCTGTGATCTAGGTTCCCGATCGTGGATTGACTTTCCACTGAAAGCGAAAAAATTGGGTGGCAGGGCGCACTCTTCCGCCTTAAGTTGGCAGCCCGTGGATTTAAGGAGAAATTGAAGATTTGGGGCGAAGAGCCTTTAAAAACTGATCCCGCCAGGCAGGATTAGCTAAGACTAAACAGGGATAGGATGCGGCGTGATATTGTACTCCGGTCTTCAAGGGAAAAGAAGTTGCCTGCAAAGAATGCCAGGTGGCTCCGGCGGCTTGGCAGATTACCCAGGTGGCGGCAATGTCCCAGACTTTAGGCGTAGCTTCGATGCCACCAATGCAGAGCCCACTGGCGATCCTGGGTATGCATCACAATTCTGATTTCAATGAATCATATTAAATCCATCTGACTCTACCGTTTTCTATGTCTCGGGTTAGGAAGGCATGTTTGGGTTCCAGCGCCAAAATCGTTCACTCTGGTCTTGAAGACTCTACCCAACAAGCGCCATGAGTGCCATTGAACGCAGAACCCGAACATGTAACAGAGATCGTAATCCATCCTCTGTCACTACTGTCACTCGAAGAGCTGAGGAGAGAGAACGCACGGTTAGCCGAACTCGAATCGAAACTCGATGCCGTATTGCCGAAATACAATTTGAGCTTGACCCCTCCGAGCCAAACCGAAGAGCCTTAAGAACAGCCCTGTCCTTACTCGCAGAATATGGAGAACTGTTCTAGGCTCAGCCCTTGACCCAACCTACAGCTTCAACTATGCAGATTCTAACAATGATGGTTTTTATGATGCGGCGGATAGCGATCGTATTGTTTGGAAGAATTTGGAAAGTGGGGTAGAACTGGATACGTAAACAACGATCGATTCGGCAGAAGTTACGTTTGATCAACAAGCGGTCGGTGGTTCCATTGTCTACTTTGTAGCTTTTGACTTTAAGGGCTTTCTGGCCAATGGGATTGGCTGACAAGGTAAATTAGTTTTTCAAGGCGCTGATACAAACGCTTCAGCCCAACGGTGTATCTTTATGTCCACCTTGCTAGGGGCGATGCGGAGCGATCGAGATGAGGGTTGTAATTAACTTACAATCCAGTAATTTTCATACCTAGCCGGTCGTTATCGGCTATGAAAGTATTGATGATCGTAAATTCCAGGAAACCGATCGCTAGATCAAAGAACTAGGAAAACAGATTGGCATCCGGGGAATGCGGACTTTATAACCTGGAATTTCACTACCAAGACACCGAAGCCCCGAAGGAATACCTTTGTGTTCTTTGTGCCTCTGTGGTTTAATCCTGAACTTTCCGGTTTATTTAATTCACG
>JBEAPM010000038.1:0-26387 GCA_041164445.1 Cyanobacteriota bacterium | reverse complement strand
GGGCCTTTATTGAAACCAATGTGGTGGGCACGTTTGTGCTGTTAGAAGCCTTTTATGCCCACTGGAAAGCCCAAGGGCAACCGGAACACTATCGCTTTCACCATGTCTCCACCGATGAAGTGTTTGGCAGTTTAAGCCCCACGGATCCCGCTTTTTCGGAAACCACGCCCTATGCCCCCAACAGTCCCTATTCCGCCTCAAAGGCGGGGAGTGATCATCTGGTGCGCTCCTACCACCACACCTATGGTTTGCCCACCTTAATGACCAATTGCTCTAACAACTATGGGCCCTATCAATTCCCTGAAAAATTAATCCCCTTGATGATCGTCAATATTCTCCAGGGCAAGCCCTTGCCGGTCTATGGCGATGGTCAAAATGTGCGGGATTGGCTCTACGTTAAAGACCATTGCGAAGCGATCGATCGGGTCTTGCAGGCGGGGAAACCGGGGGAAACCTATGGCATTGGGGGAGAAGCGGAGGTGAAAAACATTGACCTGGTGACGCAGATTTGTCAGATTATGGATGCCAAAGTAGACACCTTGCCCGTCAAACCCGCCCGCAATTTAATCGAATATGTCACCGATCGTCCCGGTCACGATCGTCGTTATGCGATGAATATTAGCAAAATCCGTCAGGAGTTGGACTGGAGCCCCACCGTGACCCTGGAGCAAGGGTTAGAACAGACCATTGATTGGTATTTAGCCCAACCGCAATGGTGGCAGACCTTGTTGAAGGGCTAGTTCTTGAAGGGCTAGTGCTTGAAGGGACTACCCGCGCACTCTGCCCTTCCCTTGCAGTGGAAAGCTGTTCAAGGAATCCTTCACTTCACCATTAATACCGCACTCTCACCTGACTCTCCTCTATGCTCAAACTCCCCGTCCTCCAACGTCCCACCACCCTCTCTCAAACCTTAGCGATCGTGGGGTTTTGGCTCACCTTGTTTTTTATCGGTCTGGCCCTCTTCGCCCCTGTTTTCCAGCAGATAGGGTGGTTAATGGATCCGGTGGAGTCGCTGCAAAATCCTTGGCACGATCCCCCCTCTGCGGCCCATTGGTTTGGTACCACCCGCCAGGGCTATGATGTCTTTTCCCGCACGATCTTCGGAACCCAAGCAGCCTTAAAAGTGGTGCTACTGGCTACCCTGATCAGCCTAGCGATCGGCGTGCCCCTGGGGATGGTCAGCGGTTACTGGGGCGGCTGGAGCGATCGGGTGTTGCTCTTTTGCATGGACACGATTTATACCTTGCCGGGCTTACTGCTCTCCGTCACCCTGGCCTTCGTGGTGGGGCGGGGTATCCTCAATGCCGCCCTGGCCCTGAGTATTGCCTATGTGCCCCAGTACTATCGGGTGGTGCGGAACCAAACCGTAAGCGTCAAAACGGAACTGTTCATGGAGGCAGCCCGGGCCATGGGAGCCTCCACCCCCCACATCCTGGTGCGCTACCTGCTGGGCAATGTGGTGCAAAGTGTGCCCGTCCTGTTCACCCTCAACGCAGCGGATGCCATTCTCGTCTTGGGGGGGCTGGGTTTCCTGGGTTTGGGCTTACCGGAAGCAACCCCGGAGTGGGGCCACGATCTACGCCAGGCCCTAGATGCTTTACCCACGGGGATTTGGTGGACGGCTTTATTTCCAGGCTTGGCCCTCACCACGATGGTGGTGGGGCTATCTCTGTTAGGGGAAGGCTTAAATGAGTGGCTGAATCCGCGAGGCTAGAGCGGGTGCGGTAACCTTGATGTTGCAAGGCTTAGACCTAATTGATGATGCGCCCTAGAATTGCGGAACCGCACCCTGATCAATTTCCGAGGTGGACACTATTTAAGTAATAATAAGACTCATTGCACTTTGGCCACCTCCATGTCTCGGTTTCTGACTGAATTAAATCCCTCCAGCCCTGATCCCGAATGGGAAGCCCCTCGATCGCTTCCCTCCCCTAGCCTTCAGTCAGTGCCTACCGCTCGTCTTGCCCTAGACGCTCCGCCGCCTGAAACCCAACTCCAGGAAGATCCCCCGCCAGCCCCCCCGATCGAGGAACCCCTGACGGAAACCGGGTTTGGGACGGTCTTCCGCAATCTCAACTTTATACGGCTCTGGAGCGGCCAAGTTTTTTCCCAAATTGCCGATAAAGTCTACCTGGTGCTGATGATTATGATGATCAGTCAGCGCTTTGAATCACCAGGTCAAAGCATTAGCGGCTGGGTGTCGAGCATTATGGTGGCGTTTACCATTCCCGCCATTTTACTCGGCTCGATCGCGGGGGTGTATGCCGATCGTCACCGCAAGAAAACCATCCTCGTCCTCTCCAACCTGATCCGCAGCGCCCTCGTCCTCAGTTTGCCCCTGCTCTTACCCCTCTGTCAGGGGCTCCAGTGGCAGCAGATTCCATTGGGCTTTTATGTTCTCCTCCTGGTGACCTTTTCCGTGTCCACCCTGACCCAATTTTTTGCCCCAGCGGAACAGGCCATTATTCCCCTCATTGTCGAAAAATCGGCCCTGCTCTCGGCAAACTCCCTCTACACCACCACGATGATGGGAGCGATGATTGTGGGCTTCGCCGTGGGTGAACCGTTATTAGATTGGGCTAATCATTGGGCGGAAACGATCGCAGGCTGGAGCAGTGGCGAAGTGCTCTTTGTGGGCTGTTGTTATGCCCTAGCGGGGCTGACCCTGGTGGGGGTGATCACCTCAGAACCCGTTCCCTCCCGCGCAGACGATCGCCCCCATCCCTCCGTGTGGCAAGAAATCCAAGAGGGCTGGCAATATCTGCAAGAAAACCGCATTGTCCGCAGCGCCCTCTTGCAACTGGTGGTGTTATTCTCCGTCTTTGCCGCCCTAGCTGTCCTAGCGGTGAGGTTAGCGGAAGTCATTCCCCAACTGGAATCCGATCAATTTGGCTGGCTCTTAGCGATCGGCAGCCTGGGCATGGGCTTAGGAGCCTTTGCGATCGGACACTCCGGCGATCGGTTCGATCGCTTAATCCTCGTGCGCACCGGCAGTATCGGCATGGCCCTGTCCCTGTTGGGATTGGGGGTGGTCATTAGTCAGCACTCCTTCAACCCACTCAGTGGCGTACTCGTATGTATCACCAGCTTGGGACTGTTTGCCGCCTTTATTGGCATTCCCCTGCAAACCACCATCCAAGCCGAAACCCCAGCGGAGATGCGGGGCAAAGTTTTTGGCTTGCAAAATAACGGCGTGAATATTGCCCTCAGCCTGCCCCTCGTCCTGGCCAGTGTGGCGGAGCAAACCCTCGGTCTGGGCTTAACCTTTGGTCTTTTAGGGATTGGGGTCATTTTGGGGAACCTGTTGCAATCCCCTTCTGCAGAGGATTAATGTTCACCGCTTTTGAGCCCCTGCTCGGACAACCCCAAGCCGTCACCCTACTGCAACGGGCGGTACAACAGGATGCCATTGCCCCCGCCTACCTCTTTGTGGGGCCAGAGGGAGTGGGGCGACGTTTGGCCGCCCGTTGTTTTCTAGAACTCCTCTGTTGCCTACCCTCCGCCCGCCAACCCCAGCCCGTGGCCAGCATTATCCAAAGCCAACTGCGCCAAGGCAATCATCCCGATGTGCTCTGGGTAGAGCCCACCTACCAAGTGCAGAATCGCCGCATTCCCGCCAGCCAGGCCGCCGCAGAAGGCGTTAAAACCAAAACCCCACCCCAAATCCGGTTAGAGCAAATCCGTGAAATTAGCCGCTTCCTCGGTCGATCGCCCCTGAGCGCTTCCCGGAACCTGGTGGTGATTGAGCAAGCCGAACGCATGGCCGAGAGTGCCGCCAATGGTCTGCTCAAAACCTTAGAAGAACCGGGACAAGCCACCTTAATTCTCCTGGCCCCCAGCCTCGATGCCCTCTTACCCACGATCGTCTCCCGTTGTCAGCGCATTCCCTTCTACCGCCTACCGGAAGCGATCGTTTCCCAAATTTTGAGCACCAGCCAAGTACAGATCACCAATCCCACCCTGATTAAAATGGCGGAAGGGAGCCCCGGAGAAGCCTTAGGGTGTGCCCACTGGCTAGAAACCCTCCCGGAAGACATTGCCCAACTGGCGGACACCCCACCCCGCACCCCCCGCTCCGCCTTAACGATCGCTAAGCAAATTGCCAAAGAATTGGATTTAGAAGCTCAGGTGTGGTTTTTAGGGTACTTACAACACGCCTATTGGGAGCGCTTTCGGAGCCAGCCGATTATGCAACGCTTAGAAACCGCCCGCTTTCAACTACAGCGATCGGTTAACCCCCGTTTAGTGTGGGAAGTGCTACTGCTGGAACTTTGCTAGGAAGACCTCAATTTGTTATGGATTCCCCCCGTTCCACACTCGTCGCTGACAAGCGTCCCGCGCCTCCAGGGTAATTTGCAATAGTTCTGGGTCGCCCTGAATTTCCTGTTCTGGATTGCGGAAGAGGGGATGGTAGCGGAGGCGATCGCAGCCAATGCGGAACCAGGCATCAGGCGAAGCAGCCCATAACCGCAGGGTGTTGTCAGAACTGCCACTAACGATGCGATCCCCCGCCGGACTAAACGCCACCGACAAAACAGAACTGGTATGTCCCTGGAAGGGTTCGCCGATGGGGTTTCCCTGCACGTCCCACAGTCGCAGGGTGCCGTCAGAACTGCCACTGACGATGCGATCCCCTACCGGACTAAACGCCACAGCGCTTACGGGCCCCTCGTGACCTAGCAGTTTATGGCTTTCCTTCATCCGTTGTACTGCACTCAATAAGCTGGATTCCGCTACTTTCAGTACCGGGACAGCCACATCTTTGTTTTTGCCACTCACATAGGTTTGCAAAGCCAGAGCCATCCCCTGGGGTGCCCTCCGGGTGGGTAACCAGTTCAGTACCACCGCCGCCTGCTCCCTCAACCGTGCGACCTCCGATTGGTACTCCGCTTTAATTCCTGCTCTCTCTGCCGCTATTCGTTGTTGTTCTGCGTCCCGTTGGGCTGTTTCCGCTACTCGTTGTCGTTCCTCCGCCAGGGTCGCCTGTAGGCTGGCTTCTGCGGCATTCTCTTCTGCAATGGCTTCGTTCTCCAGGGCGAGTTTTGCCTGTTTTTTAGCTTCTGCGGCATTCTCCTGAGCTAGGGTGGCTTGCTGTGCGGCCTGGGTTGCATTGTCTTCGGCAATTCTCCGCTGTGCTTCGGCTTCTGCGGCATTTTCCTGAGCGATCTTTGCCTGGGTTTCTGCTTCTTGCCGGGCTACCTCCACATTTGCCAATGCCACCCGCAACTGCCGTGACTGGTCGTAAGCCCACAGTCCCAAACCTCCCACCACCAGCGTTACTCCCACCGAAGCGGCTACCACTTTCCAGGCTAATTTCAACTGCCCCATCCAGTTCAGGGGCCAGTATTTCCGTAACCAAGTCTCATCAAACACCTGCTGATAGACCCGGTTCCGCACCACCAACCGCTGCCCCTGCCGCTTCACCAGCCCCGACAGTTTCAGGTGGTTTTTCACGAGGGACTGTTCCTCATCCAGCACCTCTCGCCCCCGCCAGATCTGCCGGTACACCTGCAACACCCCCAGCACATCCTCCCCCGGTGCCCGCAGGGTCAGCATATCCCGCACAAACTGTAAGTTATTGTCTTTCTCGCTCCCTTCCCCCAGGAAGAGGCGCTGCACCAACGGATCAATCTCCCCCTCTTGGGAGTGGGCTGGGGGGTGGGTCAAACCTTCCGGATCAACAGCCAACCCACCCCTAACCCCTCCGAGGAGGGGAACCGACCCACCCCTACTCTGCAACGCCCCACACGATCGCTGGGTCAAATAGGGATGTCCCCCCGTCCAGGCCCACACCTGCTCAAAGACCGCCTCTGCCTGCTGCGGTTCTAACCCCAGCCCCTCCTTCAGGGGGGCAGCTTCAGCCAGGGTAAAATCTGTTAACTCCACCCGCCGCCCAATGTTAAAGGGGGTTCGTCTGCTGTCAATAATCAAATCTCCCGGTGTTGCCACCCCCAGCAAGACAAAGGAGAGCCGCTTAAACGCCGGGTTCTCTGCCCGCGAGGTAAAAAAGTAACGAATGGCAATAAAAAAATCGTCCGTGTAGGCCAGGCTCAGGGTAGTGTCAATCTCATCCACAAACACCACCACCCGCCCCCGCACCTGCGCCAGAATCACATCGGCAAAAAACTGAGTAAACCGCTGGGTAACACCCATGCCCGCTTCTGCTTGCCGCTGCCACCACTGCAACAACTGCGGCACTAACTCCGCCTCACCCCTGAGTTTCAGTTCCTGGTCTAGCTTCCGTACCACCTCCAGCAAAAACCCCCGATACCAGGTTTCTTGGTCTCCCGGCGTTCCCAAACCCGTCAAATCCACAATCACCGGCACCGTCTGATCGGCCTTGGTGTCTTTGCGTTGTCGCAGGGTTTCCGCTGTACGAATCATCAGGCTACTTTTGCCCATCTGCCGGGAGGTCAACACGTAGGCAAATTCCCCTTTGAGACACAGATCCAACAATTCCCCATCCGCCGATCGCTCCACATAGTAGCCACCGCTGGCCTGCACGGTTCCGCCAACGCTGTAGGTAATAGTTGGGATCGCTGGGGATGAGTCAGGTGCCATCGTTGATTCCGGTTCCATTCATAATCGGGCTTTACAGTTGTTCCGGGTCAATGCCTAGTTCTCGTAGTTTAGCAAAGGCCCGATCGCGTTCATCTGCAAAGTCACCGGGTTCTTTAAACGGCTCTCCGTTGGGATAAAAGATTTCCAGTCCCATTGCTCCCAGGGCAAACCGAATGTTCAACAGGGGAGAAACCCAGGGCAGTTGCAGGAGCGTAATGGGGCTAAACCCTTGGTCGGGATGGGAGCGCACCAAGCCCCAAAAGTCCTGATTTTCAGGATTATAGAAAAATACTTCCAGCACTCCATAACTGCTGTAAAAGTTTTGTTTTCTGAGCATTTCAGTGGCGGTATTGCTGGGGGAAATAATTTCAAAGATGACCTGAGGGGCGATATTGTCTTCCTCCCATTGTTTATAACTGCCCCGATACCCCGGCGATCGACCCAGAGCAACCAGGACATCGGGAGCCTGACAGGGCACTGGGGGAGCATCCACCTGCACTGGATACCAGAGCAGATCACCGGCAACAAAGGCAGTCCGGTCTTTGAGGAGCCGTCGCAGGTTGGTCACTAACCGTACAATCCAGTCATATTGTAGGGTGTTCTCAGCCATGGGTTGACCATCAGAGTCGGGGTAGAGGGTTTGTTCGGATGGGGGCGTGTGGAGAATGGTTGGGGACATAGGGATCCTGGCGGTAGTGATGGACTAACAGGTTTTAGTTTGATGCTCAGGTTTGACCGTAGCGCTAGGACTTTTTATCTGACGAGGGGGGCATCACTTTGCGGATTAAAGGCAAGCGTTTGAGGGTTTCCTGCATCAGGGTTACAAAACCTGCTTCGCTAAAGCGATCGTCCTGCCTCAACTGAAAGGCACCAATCACCATAACAACCAAGACACCACTCACCAAAACGATCGGAAGGACGATCAAATCCACCGCGCGACTGATGGCCGCCACCAAGCTCATCACGACAACAGCGACCAGTAAATAAAAGGATCCTGAAGTCCAGGGATTACCACCTCGGTTCCCCTCCGTTGAACGGGGATTAGGGGATGAATTACCAGATTCGGATGGCAATTCCGGTGCAGAATTTGCGCTCAAATCTCGAAAGTAAAGCTCATAAATGCCACAGCGGGGCACATACCCTTTTGGGCTGGACTTCACTAGACCCGCCATCTCCAGCCGGATCGCCACATCCTTAGACACTTGCCTGGCCTTGCCCTGGGCAATCAACTGCATCCCCTCCAGCAATTCCGATCGTTTTTCTAACCGCAGTCGGTGATAGACCAGATGAGAGCCAAAGACCCCCGTTTCCTGATGGGCGGTTTGCCAGAGTTGCATCCGAGAAATCTGGTTACTCGCCACCTGGGCCAACACCTGAGCCGTTAAATAGGGATGTCCCCCCACTCGCTTGTAGAGTTCCGCCAGTTCATCGGCTTGCAAGGGCTGCTGGTAAGCGGCGTTCAACTGCTCGGTTTCCGCTAGGGTAAAATCCTCTAGCTTTAGCTCTGTACCCACGTTAAAGGGAGACTGGTTCAGGTCTTCGATTAACTCATAGGGTTCTGTGGAACTGACCAAAATCAAGTCCAGCGCTTTCATATTCGGTTCAGCAGCCCTGGCATTGTGCCAACTGCGGAGCAGACCAAAAAATTCCGATCGAAAGGGGGCATCAATCAGGGTTTCCACCTCATCCAGGGCAATGACCAGCCCCTTGGCTCCCCGCTGCACCACCTGCTCCAAGAGATAATCCTGCACATAGCGGCTACAGCAATAACTGGATCCCGCGCCTCCATATTTTTGCCAACAGGCTTCGACACGATCGCTGAGGTCTAACCGGGCGGATAACTGGGCACAAAAGCGCCGGTAAAATAATTCTGTTTCCCGTAAAGCTTCCTTTTCCCAGCCCTGAAAGTCCAGGGATACCTTCTGCTTACCCTGGTTTTGTGCCGCTGCCAGCAACCTTGCCAGCAAAGAGGTTTTGCCTACCTGTCTCGTCCCCGTAATGGAGAGAGTCACCCCCTGATTTTCGATCGTTGCCAAACCTAAACGATCGCTGGGACGTTGGATGTAATAGGGAGAATCCAAAGGCATCGCTCCCGTTGGCGGAGGTGGGATATTGAGCATAGGTACAACCGAGGGGGTGTTATGGTGATGAGTCTATCAAGTTTTACAATTGTTCGGGATCGATTCCTAGAGGGTATTTATAGATAAAAATACTAAGCAGATATTTCCGGCTTTCCACTGAAAGCGAAAAAATTTAATGGAAGAGTGCGACGCGGAGCGCCGCACTCTTCCACCTGAAGTTGGCAGCCAAAAGATCCGATCAGGATGAAGAACGGACGAAATGCTTTGTCCCCTGTGCAAATGGAGATGCTCCCGCAATAATAGATGGATACAGCAATCCTCAATGGGTTGTGTGGTGTAAGCCCGAAGGACTCACACCACACAACGGTTTCAGCAGTCTAGTCATTACAACTAACTTAGGATTGCTGTATTCAAAGGTGTTAGACATTTTCCAGGAAACCAATGGCTCCAGCAATATTCATCGATCACTTGCAGAAACGTTATGGCACCGTAACTGCCGTCCAGGATGTCTCCTTTCAGGTAGAACCTGGAGAATTGTTCGGTGTTCTGGGCCCCAACGGGGCTGGAAAAACCACGACGCTGCGCTGCCTCTGTACCCTTTCCCGCCCAGATAGTGGACGGTTGGAGGTGGCAGGGATTCCCGTGTGGGAAAAACCCCGATCGGCTCGGCGCTGCTTAGGGTATGTGGCTCAGGAAGTCGCCCTCGATAAGGTCTTGACGGGACGAGAATTATTGAGGTTGCAGGCTAGTCTCTATCATTTGCCAGGGGAGCAGGCGAAAGCTCGCATTGAGGCTGTCCTCGATTTACTAGATCTGCGGAATTGGGCCGACAAACTGAGTGGCACCTATTCCGGGGGGATTCGTAAGCGCTTTGATCTGGCGGCTGGGCTGTTACACCAGCCTAAAGTCTTGGTGTTGGATGAACCCACCGTAGGTTTAGACATTGAAAGCCGTAGTGTGATCTGGCAGTTTTTACGGGATCTCCGGCAGCAGGGCATTACGGTGCTGATGACGAGCCATTATTTAGAAGAGGTGGATGCCCTAGCGGATCGGGTGGCCATTATTGATCAGGGCAAAGTGATTGCCCTAGGCACCCCCTCGGAACTGAAGGATCAGGTGGGGGGCGATCGGATTACCCTGCGGATTCGAGAATTTACGGGCACGGCGGAGGCGGAGAAAGCCCAAGCTGCTCTACAAGGTTTAGCAGTGGTGGAAGAGGTGATTATTAACGCCGTGCAGGGCAATTCCCTCAATTTAGTGGTGAAACCTCAGAGTAATGCCCTAAGTGTGGTACAAAATACCCTTCAGGAACAAGGCTTACCGCTCTTTAGTATTGCTCAAGCTCGCCCGAGTTTAGATGATGTTTATCTGGCGGCGACGGGTCAAACCCTGCTGGATGCAGAATTAGCTGGATCTGCAAATCGTGACTTAAAAGCCGAGAAAAAGCGGGCGATGCGAGGCGCTTAACGTGTTTTGAGTGATGAGGTCTGCGTTTGGGATAGGACTGTCCCGAAAGCCGCTTAAGGCGTTAGAGTGGGGCGCAGCGTTTCCACTCTAAGTTCACTCTGGTTCCCTAAATTCAAACCCTAAAGACTAATGCTTGATTTTCTCAATCAACTTAATGTTCCCCTGGTGGTGCTTCCCCTCAGAGCGATCGTCCTGCAGGGGTTAATGTTATTGGTCACCATTGCGATCGAAGCCCAGGTTATGGAAAACAAGCTGGGGCTAAGTCCACGGGGCAGTGTCCAATTTTCCACACTGCTGAACTTAGTTTCTACGGTGGGGGGATGGTGCCTCTTTTTAGCCGTGGAAAACCTGTTGCCAGAAACAGGACGGTTGGAATTGATCAATTACATTTTTTTTGATGATTTGTCCAACTTCTCCCGGGCTGACTTCATTTACTTAGGGCTTCCCTTAGTCTTAAGCTTATATATCCTGACCTTTATTTTAGAATCTCAGATTTTAAATTTATTGATGTTTTCTCTGGCTTCACAACCTAAATTACAGTACCAAAGCAACCAGGTTCAATACGATCGTCAACGGCGCTACAAATCTTCTTGGACCGATCGCTTTCGGATGAATACCCTCCTCATTGCCAATGCCTATAGTTATACCGCCGTCGTGATTTTGCTATTGGTGACGAAATCCATCCGCGCAGGATTCTGACGGAAGTCAGAGATCGTCACACACCTGAGCCATAATCTGGTCTAAATTTCCCTTCAGGGCAGTGCAGGTAATTGCATTCATCGGCTCAACTCCATTCACCTATAGGCAATAACAGCGATCGTTATTGTTCTCTATTGTGGCACGGGTCAGACATTGCCGTAATTAGACAAGGAGCAGCTTACGATCGCCTCTTGAATCTCTGGTCATGGCATACGAAGCGTCTGGAGAACCGTTGCCTGAACCCAGTACCGTTTGCGCTGTTGCCTATTGATCGATAAACTGCATTCCGTTGCGCCCCTCCGAGTTCTGTATGAAAGATACTCTCGATCGCCTCCAAACTTTTTTTACGCCCCAGAAGATTTACTCTTGGCAAACGGCGATTATTCTCTGTCTATTTGCCTGGTTGTTGGCCCTCATTACCACTCAGCCCATTCGCTTTATTCTCATTCAAGCGGGATGGATTTTTCTGATTATTGGCGTGGGCTGGATGACGACGGAGAACCCGATTAAGGCCTGGGAGTTATCCCTGAGTCCTTGGATTACGGGCTTATTGGTGTGTGTCTTCCTCTTTGTCACAGACTTACAATCGGGGGTGCCTCGCATTGCCTTTATCCTCTGGCCCGTTACCTCCGCCCTGATTGCGGCCTTCCCCAGTACCTTTAGTCCAGAGACGGGCTTTCATCTGCCTCCCATTCCGGTGCGGCCACGGTTGTTAATTTTATTTCTCAGTAATCTTTTACTGCTGTGCTGGATTCTTTTTTATTTTCAAGTTCAAGATTGGCTTGAGACTTATCCCGAACTGCGTCAAGAAAGTTTTCGGAATAGTGGTTTTGTTGTTGCGATCGGCCGTCCTGATTTAGCCACGTCTCGGGGGATTCAGGTGGCTAATCTCATGGCAGAGGAAGTGACTTTACAGACGAATGGTAATCCCCGATCGGAAGTGGAGCGTTGGTTATTTGATTTGCAAAATAATGAAGCTGCCCCCAGCCAGTTTCGCGCTCAGGTCATGAAACGGCTCACGGGTCTGGAGCAAAGTCGTCGGGCAGATCAGGACTTTTGGCAATTGGAAATTGTGATTGCTGAGCCAGAATATCAGCTCATTTTAGGGGCTCGCTGGATGGGTCCGAGTGCCAGTAAGGGCTCATATATTGTCCAGCAGGCCTGCCAGATTACCTTTGCCGGAGACAAGCCTACTGACTTGGCCCGGGTTGAATGTGCTCCGGCTGCACGTTTAGATGCGAAGGGCTAATCCCCTCTAGGCTGTTTAAATTCAAGAGCATCTCCGGATCCTTCAAGGGCAAAGCCCCTACCGTTTCTTGATTGAGCCAGTGTTGAAACGATCGTCCCCCTTGTTGGAGAAATCGATCCAGGGACGATCGACATCGGGCTTGATAAAAGCCACAGAGGGGTTCCCACCAGCCCTCAGGGTTGCGGGGCACATAGGCCAGCGGCAACGGTTCCCCTGTTGCCAAGGATTCCCGATCGCGGGTGGCGAGGGCAATCCTCTGAAACCATTCCCTTAAAACCACTGCCCGTAATTGAGGCAGATCGCAGGCCAGAAGCAACATCCAGGTAGAGGGGTCTGGCGCGATAAAATCGATCGCGGCTTGGAAGGCTCGTAAGGGCCCCTGGTTTTCCCCCCGTTCCGGAATCAAAATGCAGGCATCCGGCAAGAGAGGGGCATAGGTGCTGAGGCGAGGCGTAATCACATAAACCTGGGTGCAAATCTCTGCGGCACAGTGGTAGCTGTGGCGGAGTAGCGGCCGGCCGTTCCATTCCAGTAAAGCCTTATCCCGCCCCATGCGAGAACTCTTGCCCCCCGCCAGAATGATTCCCAAGAGGGTGAGAGGGGCTAGTCTTTCCATTGCAGCGCTTTCCAGGCAAAGTGGGGCAGAGCCAACATTCTGCGCCAGCGCCACGGCTCTTGATAGAGGCGATACATCCATTCCAAGTGATTGTCTTGAAACCATTGAGGAGCCCGTTCTTTGACCCCGGCCCAAATATCAAAACTTCCCCCTACCCCAATCCAGGTCGCCCGGGGACAAAGGTGGCGGTGTTGCTGGATCCAGAGTTCCTGACGGGGAACCCCTAAACCCACCAAAATAATTTGCGGTTGTAAGGTTTTTAAGCGATCGAGTAAGAGATCCTCTTCGGATGCCTGTAGATAACCATGTTGAACTCCCACGATCGCTAACTGGGGATGGGCTTTTTGCCAATTCTCCTGAGCGACTTCCGGTACTCCGGGTTTTCCGCCGTAAAAGAACACCGACCAAGATTCCTGGGCGGCCCGTTTCAAGAGGTTCTCTGCCACTTCAATACCGGGCACCCGATCGCTACGATGTCCCCGCAGGTAGAGATAAAAAACCACCCCGGATCCATCGGGAATACTGAGATCGGCTTGATGGATACACTGGGCCAGTTCAGGGTTCGACTGGGCCTGCATCGCCATTTCTGCATTCAGGGTCACCACATGGGTCGATTGACCCGTCTGCACTCGCTGGGCTAACCAGGCTTCGTAATTCTCATGAAGATGGAGCGGCAAGCCCAGAACCGGAATGATTTGAGGCGACAGGGAAGGGGAATTAGAAACCATCATGATCTTGTTGCAAGAGGAAAGCGAAAGTTCGGCGATCGTTCAATTTTTCTAGGGCGCGTTATCCGCTCTACGGTCTGAATGGATATACTTAACAATACTTTACTACTTTTGGGGGTTCTCGCTAGCCCAAGCAACCCGAGTGGGAACGATCGCCTCGCTGGTGGTGAGGCCTTGTCGTTAGAGCTTTCCCCCTCACTGCCGTAAGATGCAATAAAATTGACCTGCAGAAACCAACCCAGGATTGCCATGTCTATACGGCCTTTTGATTACACAACGCTGGTGGCGATCTGTTGGGAATTACAGCAGCATTGTCTGCCCGCCCGCTTTGAACAGGCCTATCAATGGGATCGTCATACGTTGATGTTGGGCTTACGAACCCTGCAGGGCCGATGGTGGTTAACGCTGTGTTGGCATCCGCAATTTGCCCGGCTTCACCTGGGGGATGCTCCGCCCCGGACTCCCGATACCTTCACCTTTAGCAAGCAGTTACAGTCTCTGTTGAAAGGACTTGCTTTAGTGGATATTGCTCTGATTCAACCCTGGGAACGGGTGGTCGATCTTCAATTTGCAACGCGGCCGGGGGATCCGGTGCAGTGGCATTTGTACCTGGAACTGATGGGCAAGCACAGTAATGCCATTTTAGTGAATGCTCAGGATGAAATTGTTACAGCGGGCCATCAGGTGAGTCAGACCCAATCGCGGGTGAGACCCATTCAAACCGGTCAGGTCTACGATCGTCCACCGGGGTTGCAAGGAGCTATTCCCCGGCAGGAGGAAGCTTTTCAAGACTGGCAGGATCGGGTTCGTTTGATCCCCGGTACGATCGTTCAGCAATTGGTCAAAACCTATCGAGGCATCAGTACGGCCTTAGCCCAGGAGTTATTAGCCGCAGCGGGAATTCCCGCCGATCTGGAAAACGATCGTTTAAGTGCTGCCCAGTGGCAGGCCTTATTTGAGCAGTGGCAGGCATGGCTGACCTGTCTGACCGAGAAACGCTTTGTCCCCCAACCCTCAACCCAGGGCTATACTGTCTTAGGGCTGAACTCAGACTGCTCCGCGTCTCTCCCCTCTCAGACTGTGCTCCCCATCCAGACCTTGCTGCAGCAACAGTACCGAGACGAACTCAACCGGGCCCAGTTTTCCACTTTGTATCAACAACTTCAACAAAAACTCAAGACTTACCTCAAGAAATATCGTCAGAAGATCACCCTATTTTCCGATCGCTTAGCCGAGTCCCAGCAAGCCGATCGCTATCGCCTCCAAGCGGATCTCCTCATGGCAAACTTGCATCAGTGGCAGGCTGGGCTAACGGAAATTAAACTCTTGAGTTTTGAAGACAATACTCCGGTTTCGATTCCCTTAAATCCCGAAAAAAATGCCGTTCAAAATGCCCAGTTTCTCTATAAAAAGCATCAAAAATTGAAGCGGGCCAAGGATGCGGTGTTTCCCCTCTGGGAGGAACTGCGGATGATCCTGAATTATTTAGAGCAAGTTGAAGAAAGTTTACTGGAATTGGGCCCATACTCCCAGGAAGCGGATCTGATTACCCTGCGGGAAATTGAAGCTGAACTAGAGGAGCAGGGCTATTGGCATTCCGCTCTACTGACTGCCAGAATAGGCAAAACTAAGCATACTCGCGCTTCAAAGCCCCCCCAAGAATCTCAAGCGGACTTTCAGCGCTATCAAACCCCCTCCGGTTACGAAGTCTTAGTGGGGCGCAACAATCGCCAAAATGATCAACTCAGCTTTCGAGTCGCCACAGACTATGATCTCTGGTTTCATACCCAGGAGATTCCCGGCAGTCATGTGCTGCTGAGACTACCCCCCGGCACGGCAGCGGAAGAAACGGATTTGCGCTATGCGGCAGATATTGCGGCTTACCATAGTCGAGCCCGCCATAGTGAACAGGTTCCCGTAGTCTACACCCAACCCCAATGGATCTACAAACCCAAGGGCAATCCCCCCGGTCTCGTCATTTACAAGCAAGCAACGGTCATTTGGGCAAAGCCCAGCGCGGTGAAAATACATTGTTGAACCGGCTAGATGAATTGCGACGATCGCTACAAACCCTGGATGCAGCTATTTTCTAATTCATAATTCATAATTCAATTCAGCGTGTCCTTTTCTTTGAGGAGCAGGTAATAGATCTGCCCATCACTGTTCACCAGTCCCGCCCGCTCCCCGGCAACAGCACCCGTTCCCAAAAAGATGTCCACCCGGCCCGGCCCCTGGATGGCTCCCCCCGTATCTTGATTGAGGGCATAGCGACTGACCTGCCTCGATTCATACACCCCCCGATCGGCAGTGGCATAGGGCAGGGCTAAATTCATTAATACTAAGGCACCAGGAGGCATCAAGCTTTTATCCGTAGCGATCGATCGTTCCGGTAAAACGGGTACGCCAATGCTGCCAGTAGCCGGGGTTCCCGTGGTTTCCTTAAAGAAAACAAAGCGATCGTTTTGGGGAATATAGCGATCTAAATCTTGGGGATGGCGCTGAAAGTAGTCAATCACCTTGGGCAGGGTAAGTTCTTCCGCACTGAAATGACCATCTTCCACTAATGCCCGCCCAATACTGCGATAGGCATATTCGGTTCGTCCGTTATAGCCCACCGCCATAATGGAATCATCCGTCAGTTGTAAACGGGCAGAGCCTTGCACCTGAATCAAATAGGCTTCTAAACGATCCGCTAGCCACACCAACTCTAAGCCCCGCAGTGGGCCCTGGCCTCCCTGCAATGCATCTGCCCCTTCCAATGCCAAGCGAGTGGGATGGGGCATGGGCCAGGTTTCTAGATCTGCTGGGCGACGGTAGAGCGGATACCGATAGATCGCGCTCCGTTGGCGACTGGCCCCATAGGTGGGCTCAAAATAAGCCGTGAAATGAACCCGACCTTGGCCATCGGTACCCGTGGATTGATAAAAAACAAATTCTTGTTGTACTTGGCGTTGTAGAGCTTGGGGCGAAGGCGCAGTCAGGAGTAACTGGCGAAAGCGCTGCACACTTTTTAAGACTCGATCGCGATCGATGCCAAAGGGCGTTAACTGGGAGCTCAGCTTGGCATAATCCTCCGCCGCTTTAGGGCTTTGCAGATAACTCAAGCTATGATTCACCGCCTGCATCAGAACCGTCCAATCTCGGTGAAAGCCATTTTCCCCCCAGATCTGTTCATCCACCCCCATCTCTGCAGGACTGGGATCGGGGATCTGAAGTTGGAGAGGGGGAACCTCAGTGCCTAGGGCGGTGGGAACCCAAAGGGCGGTAGCGATCGTTGCTCCGATCAGGTATCTGAGGGGGGTCAGGTTTAAGGTCATATCCAGAAAGATTAATAAGTATGGAATAAGCTCATCAGGATTTAGGCTGCTAGAAAGCACTGCTAGATGGTACGGGTTGAGGCTGAAGCCCTCAATATAGCCGGATTTGACTAATTTATTAATTGAGGTGTCCTAATGAATAACAGTCTAGGAGATGGCTGGATCGCCATCCTGTCCGGGACGTAACAGATGCCTGCCCTAACTTAAGACCGAGGAATGGGGTGCGAAGTGCCCCTGCTCTGTGTTGCAACAGAAACCCCGCTTGGGATTTATCGAGGGATTTTAATTACATAAGTCTATCGGCAAGTAGTGATATAATGAGAACTACGATCGTCTCCTCTCTGTTATCCACACGAATCATGGTATCCATCCAGAAATCAGATCAGTCTCCCCAGAATTTTGCATCTCCATCCCCCTCGGGAAAGCAGCACCAGATCGTCATTGTCGGGGGAGGAGCAGCCGGGATTACCGTAGCGTCACATTTAGTTGATCTGGATCGGGGGCTCGATATTGCCATCATTGAACCCTCTGATCAGCACCACTATCAGCCGGGTTGGACTTTAGTGGGAGGTGGTATTGCCCCCATTGAGAAGTTCACTCGTTCCCAACGTGAAGTGATGCCACCCGGAACCACCTGGATTCAGGCTCGGGTTACCACCCTCGATCCCGATCGTAATACCGTAATCACAGACTGTGCCGGTGCGATCGAGTATCAATACTTGGTGGTGTGTCCCGGTATTCAAATTGACTGGCATCTCGTCGAAGGATTGAAAGAAGCCCTGGGGCACGGCGGGGTGACCAGCAACTATGCCAAAGCATTTGCACCCTATACCTGGGAAACCATTCAAAACTTCAAGGGGGGCAATGCCCTGTTTACCTATCCCGCAACCCCTATTAAATGTGGTGGTGCGCCTCAGAAAGTGATGTACATGGCGGATGACACCTTTAAGGCTAAAAGTGGCGTAGGGGTGAATACCTCTGTCCTGTTTTGTACCGCAGGCAAAGGTTTATTTAGTGTACCCGAGTATGCAGCGTCTTTAGAGCAAGTTGTGGCCCGTCGAGGCATTGTGCCCAAGTTCCAGCACAATCTCAAAGCCATTAAAGCTAGCACCCAGGAAGCGATTTTTGAGGTGACGACGGAGGCGGGGGTAGAGCAAATTAGCCTTCACTACGACATGATCCATGTGGCTCCCCCCATGAGTGCTCCCGATTTTATTAAAAACAGTCCCCTGGCCAGTAACACCCCCGGCGGTTGGGTAGCGGTGGATCCGGCAACGTTACAGCATCTCCGTTACGCCAATGTGTTTTCCTTAGGGGATGCCTCCTCACTGCCCACCTCTAAGACCGCTGCAGCGGTGAGAAAATCAGCCCCCATTGTCTCGCGTAATCTTTATGCCTTGATCCGAGGACAGTCTCTCCAGGCTCAATACGACGGCTACACCTGTTGCCCGCTGATCACGGGCTACAATTCTGCCATCATGGCAGAGTTTGCCTATGGTGGAAAGCTGGCCCCCTCTTTTCCCCTCGATCCGACTCAAGAACGGTATGCCATGTATCTGGCCAAAGTTCACGTTCTGCCCTGGATCTACTGGCATCGAATGCTGAAAGGTAAGGCCTTTGAAGCGGATATCTTCAAGCCTCTGCATCGTCTCCTGCAGTCGTGAGTCACGACCTCCTCTAACGCTGTCTCTCCGTATGGTCTGGGATGGTCTGGGATGGTTCAAGCTGTGACTGCTCTAGCGGGGAGAGCGGTGAGCCAAACCTGTAGTATTTTGGACGTAGAGTCGAGGCTTTATTCACCTTTTCCCTCGTTCATCCGCCGTTATGTCCCCCACTGCTATTTTGTTACTCTCTTGCCCCGACCAGAAGGGTCTTGTGGCTAAAATTGCTAATTTTATCTATGCCAATGGGGGAAATATTATTCACTCGGATCACCATTCCGATAGTGAAACCGGGTTGTTTTTAAGTCGCATTGAGTGGCAACTAGAGGGCTTTAATCTCTCCCGTGATTTGGCGGGGCCAGCCTTTGAAGCGATCGCTCGGCCGTTGGGGGCCCAGTGGCAACTGCACTTTTCCGATACTCGCCAAAAAATTGCCATCTGGGTCACCAAACAGGATCATTGCCTGCTGGAATTATTGTGGCGACAACAGGCGGGGGAATTACTGGGGGAAGCAGTGCTGATTCTGAGCAATCATCAACAACTCGCAACGATCGCTCAGCACTTTGAAATTCCCTTCATTTACCTCCCGATCACCCCCAGTAACAAACTAGATCAAGAAACGAAAGCCTTGGAACTGCTCCAGGATCAGCAGGTGCAACTTCTGGTTTTAGCCAAATATATGCAAGTGCTCAGCCCCCAATTCCTGCAAGCCTTTCCCGCCGTCATCAATATTCACCATTCCTTTTTACCCGCGTTTCCCGGAGCCAACCCCTACCACCGTGCCTATGCCCGAGGCGTAAAGATTATTGGAGCCACCGCCCACTATGTCACGCAAGATTTAGATGAAGGACCCATCATCGAGCAAGATGTGGTGCGCATTACCCACCGGGATGATCCCAAGGAACTGATTCGCAAGGGCAAAGATCTAGAGCGTCTAGTCTTGGCTAAGGCGGTGCGCTTGCATTTACAACATCGTGTTTTAACCTACGGAAACCGCACGGTTATTTTTTAGGAATTCAGTGGAATGCCGAGGTCGTATTTACGGTAATCTGGGAAACATTGACCGTACTCTAGGAAAACAATATGTCTCAACGTCCCATTATCCTTGGCATTGTGGGGGATAGTGCCGCTGGCAAAACCACGCTCACCAAGGGAATTGCCCAAATTTTGGGAGAAGAAAAGGTCACCACAATCTGCACCGATGACTATCACAGATACGATCGTCAGCAGCGCAAGGAGATGGGAATTTCTGCCCTCCACCCCGATTGCAACTACGTTGATATTATTCAGCAACATCTCAGCTTGTTGCGCACTGGCCAGGCCATTCTCAAACCGATTTATAACCACTCCACGGGGGCCTTTGATCCCCCTGAATACATTGAACCCCGCCAATTTGTCATCGTCGAAGGGCTTTTAGGCTATTCCAGCCCTGGGATGAGAACCAGTTATGATGTCAAAGTTTACCTCGCGCCTCCAGAGGAGCTCCGGACTTCTTGGAAAGTCAAACGGGATACCCTCAAACGGGGCTATACTCCAGAGCAGGTTTTGGAACAGTTGGCGGCCCGGGAGGAGGACTCCGAAGCTTATATTCGTCCTCAACGTCAGTGGGCTGACGTGGTGGTGAGCTTTTATCCGCCTGCGGAGGGTTCTGGTCAAGATGATTTGCTCTTAAATGTGAGTTTAGTGCTACGTCCCACCATTTCTCACCCAGACTTCACCCACTTACTCAGCCCCGAGGGCAACCACTTGGGAGATGCCATTCGTCTGGATCTCGATCGGGATATGAATAAACCCGTAGATGTGCTTCAGGTGGATGGTCATGCCACGGCCGAGCAAGTTCAGGAATTAGAACATATTCTCTGCAACGAAGTTCCTTACCTGGGTCAGTTTTGCAGTTTAGAAGGGAACGATAATATTGGCAAAGTCACGGGAACTACTGGTGAACAACTGCAAAGTTTCCCCTTGGCTTTGACCCAGTTATTAATTACTTATCATATGCTGAAGGCGGCTCGGTTCCAGTAGATGAGTCGATTCAGGCGGAAGAGTGCAGCGCGAAGCGCCGCACTCTTGCCTTCAATTTTTTCGCTTTCAGTGCACAGCTATTTAGAGCAAGGGTAAAGCAGATTTAGCGGCATGGCTCCCGTTTTGGATGACGATCGTTCCCCTGCTCCGCTCTTAAAGGTGGAGCAGGTCTATGCTGGTTATCAACCCGGTTTATCCATTTTGCAAGGGATTAGCCTGGAAGTGGCAGCCGGAGAAATTGTGGCGATCGTGGGACCCAATGGGGCGGGAAAATCGACCCTCGCCAAAGCGATTGTGGGCTTAGTGCCGCTTCAGCAGGGCGAAATATACCTGCAAAACCAATCCCTATCGGCGCTGCCTCCCCATGAGATCATTCCCTTAGGGGTGGGCTATGTGCCTCAAATTAATAATGTTTTTCCCTCCTTAACGGTGGCGGAAAACTTAGAAATGGGAGCCTTTGCTGCTGCGCTGAGTGCCCCTGCCCTCCGATCGCTGCTGCGGGAACTTTATGAAACTTTCCCCACCTTAGCCCAACGGCAACAACAGCGGGCGGGTTCCCTCTCCGGGGGGGAGCGTCAAATTCTGGCCATGGCCAAGGCCCTCATCCTCAAACCGCAACTTCTGGTTTTGGATGAACCCTCAGCCGCCCTTTCTCCCCGCCTAGTGCAAACCATCTTTGAGCAAATTCAAAGCATCAACGATCGGGGAACCTCGATTCTCTTAGTAGAGCAAAATGCTCGGAGTGCCTTGAAGCTAGCCCATCGGGGCTATGTCTTAGATCAGGGGAAAGACTGCTTTAGCGGCAAGGGGATAGAGTTGTTAGAGAATCCTCAGGTGGCTAATTTATACCTAGGCAAGGGTTCAACTTATGGCGGAAGCGTGCGGCGCGGAGCGCCGCACTCTTCCCTTAAATTTTTCCGCTTTCAGGGGAAAATCGGGTTCAAGTTCTTCCCTTGGCTGGACTCCACCGGAGTCCTAGAGTAAAAAACGGGGGGGCGTTAACCAAAATAATTCTCCCCGGCCCAAAAAGGGTGGAGCATCCGGCAGGGTCAGACCTATAATTCCGCCTTTCTTCAGGACTAAAGGTTGGCTGTTTCCCCCGGCTGAAGTTCCCCACAATAGTTGCTCTGCCCAATCACTTAAATCCGGTTCATGGCCCACTAAGGCGATGCAATGACCGGATGAATGGCACGGTGAAGTTAAGACCGTTGCAGACCAATCGAGCCACGTTTCCAGGGAGCCTCCTGGCTTTAAGCCATCCCACGTTTCTACGGTTTTCACTAATCCCGCTTGTTGCAAAATATCTGCGGTTTCTTGAGCCCGACAGAAGGGACTACTGAGTAAACGATCGAAGGAAAGATTCAAAGCTTTTAAGCGTTGGGCGATCGCTTTTGTTTTTTCCTGCCCCTTTGTCGTTAACGGCCGATCCTGATCGGCACTGTGTTCAGAACGATCGACGGCAATACCATGACGAATCAAGTAAAGTTGCATTGAGATGATCTCTTTCCACGCAAGAGTCAGAACTGGGGCAGACCGCGAAGTTTCCCACAATGCCTCAAGGGCATCGAGGTGCCTCAGGCTATCACTCCGTCAATTTAGACAGAAATTGGTGCTTCTTACGACCGGGAGGCGCAGGGGACATCACCATCGTTTGTCCGGTAGCCGCCGCCCGTTCAATGGCCGTGGCAACCTTCAGGGCATACAGACTCGACTCTAAGGAAACGTACAGGGGCTTACCCTCTAAAAGGTAATCTAGAACCGCTTCCGTATCCTCCCGGAATAAGCCTGTCCGACCCCCAACCTCTAGGGGGATTTCACCCTCTTCCTTAAACAACGTGCCGGTATCATTGTCCAATCGAAAGGTACCCCAATCGCCATAGACTTCCATGAGGCGTTCCGATCGCCAAATATTTTCGCCCTTACCGTAGGTTGCGATGGCTAGGGTGCCTTGCTCGAAAAAGAGTTGGGCCGTACAAATACAAGTGGTAAAAAGATTGCGCCGGGGTTCATGGGATTCCAAAGCGGGGAAAAATTTAGCCTGGGCCTGCACTGCGCTCACGGTGCCAAAGGCATCAGTGAGGCGATGAATGCGGGAGAGAGCCGCTACAAAGGGAAACCCAAATTCCCGGAGTCGATAAGTCCAATGATCCGGGGCGGGGTGTTTGGATTGCAAGGTGGCATACCGCACAAACCGAGGAGTCCCCAGGTGGGGTAACTGTTGCCGCAGGGATTGATGCCACCCCCCTAACAGTTCAATATGCTCAACATGTAATAAGCGATCGTTTTGCTGGGCGAGGTTGGCCAATTCCTCCGCTGCTCCCCAGTAGAGCGCTAGGGGATATTCCACGACAACGTGTTTGTGGTGATTGAGGGCAAGACGCACTGCATCGGCGTGGTCAACGTTACGGTTCGCAACAATCACGAGATCCACCGCCGTGGCGAGCAATGCCTCAAGGTTGGGGAAGGACAGGGTTTCAAAATCCTGAGCAAAGCTTTGGGTGCGTTCCAAACTGCCACTACAGACCCCCACCAGTTCAGCCCGATCGCTTTGGGAGAGGGCCTCTGCCCGTTTTCGTGCAGCAAATCCAGTTCCCACCAAGCCTACTTTTAGCATTGCTTCTCTCCGTTGATTGATCTATTGATCAGAAGTCGCCCTTTGTGCTGTATCCCGCAGTATACAGCGCTTTGCTGAGACCCGGTTGCCCCCAGGACAGGCTGACTTACGCTCAGCCCCCTAGGTGGCACTGGAAAGGGTTTCAAGTTTCAATTTCGATCGCTTTAACCCTTCGGGAACCGCCACGGGATAATCTCCCGTAAAACAAGCCTTACAGAAATTACGATCGTCATCCTGGGCCGCTTTGAGCATGCCGGGAATACTCAAATACCCTAAGGAATCCACGCCAATATTTTCAACAATGCCCTCTAGGGTCAGATTCGCCGCCACCAGTTGATCCTGGTTATCGGTATCAATGCCATAGAAGCAGGGATGGGTTACCGGCGGCGATGAGATGCGCATGTGAACCTCCTTAGCTCCCGCTTTTCGCAGCGCCGTCACCAACTTGCGGCTGGTGGTTCCCCGCACAATGGAATCGTCTACCACCACCACACGCTTGCCCTGCAATACATCCCGCAGGGGGTTTAATTTCATGCGAATACCGTCCTCTCGCATACTCTGGGTCGGTTGGATAAAGGTGCGCCCCACATAGCGGTTTTTAATTAAACCCTCCATATAGGTCAATCCAGACACCTCGGAATAGCCGATCGCCGCAGGAATGCCAGAATCGGGAACCCCCATGACTAAATCCGCTTCCACGGGATGCTCCTCTGCCAGTTGCCGACCCAGGCGTAGCCGATAGGTATAGAGACTTTCACCATGAAAGACGCTATCGGGTCGGGCAAAGTAAATGAGTTCAAAAATACAGAGCTTCGGTTCCGGTTGAGCGGCCCAAGACTGTGACTGCAGACCGTCTTGGTTAATCCAGACCAATTCTCCCGGCTCCACATCCCGCAGATAGGTTGCCCCCAGAATATCCAGGGCACAGGTTTCAGAGGCCAGGACATATTGCGTTGAGCCATCAACGGCGGGTCGCTTGAGAACCCCAATCACCAGGGGACGAATGCCATTGGGATCTCGCGCTCCGATTAAGCCATCTGGGGTACCAATCACTAAGCTGAACGCCCCTCGGGAATGCTGAAATGCGGTGATGGCAGCTTCACACCAAGATTGCCCTTCGTTCACCGCATCCGCCATCGCAATGGCGATTAATTCGGAGTCTGAACTGGTAGAAATATCGTGATCTTTAGCCCGCAGTTCATCCCGTAAGACCAGGGAATTGACTAAATTACCATTGTGGGCCAGGGCAATGGAGCCTAAACGGGTGTTTACGATCGCGGGTTGAGCGTTACAAATGCGACTGGAACCCGTGGTGGAATACCGATTATGTCCCACAACCATTGTTCCCGGCAGTTCCGCGAGGTTGTCTTCGTTAAAGACATGAGACACTAACCCCATGTCTTTATGAGAATAAAGTTTCGTTCCTGTAAAGGTCGCGATACCGGCGGATTCTTGGCCACGATGCTGGAGAGCAAACAGACCAAAATAGGCCAATTTGGCGACATCTTCCGAGGGGGCATAGGCTCCAAAAACACCACAGGCTTCCTGGGGTTTATCGGGGCAATCCCATTCATCTGGGGCCTCGTCTAGAGTCTGGGCAGAAGTCGAAGCACCGTCAAAAGCATCACGGGCATGGGAAGTATTCAGAGAAGAAGGGTGGGACATGGAAGCTCGGAGGGGGGAATGTCTCTGTCTTAACAATACCTTAAAGATCAATTTTGAGCTTCAATCCCGATCATCTCTGCTCAAGTGTTGAGCGAGGAGCCAACACGATCGCCATTAGCCCCGTTTCCCCGTCACAATATAAACGACTCGATTACCAATATTAGTGGCGTGATCTGCCATGCGTTCCAGGCAGCGAATTGTCAGCACCAACAACACAATCGGCTCAAAATGTTCTGGAGGCTGGGGCGGATGAACTAACAATTGATACAAACTATCGTAATCATCATCAACGAGATCATCCTTGTCCTTGATCCCCCGTCCCAATTGGTCATCTAAATGAATCAAAGATTCTAAACTCATGGCTAACATCGCTCGACAACGATCGAGCATGAGGCCAATGCGAGCAATATGGGGATGGGGAGGATAGGGAAACAAGCGAACCGCAATTTCCCCCACATCCTTAGCATAGTCTCCAATGCGTTCTAAATCCCGAATCAGTTGCATCATTGCACTGAGTAAGCGCATATCCTGGGAGACGGAGGCCTGGCCAGACATCAAGTGAATACAGTCCAATTCTATTTGGCGATAGAGTTGATCGACCGCTTTATCTTGAGCAGCAATTTGTCCTGCCGCATCTAAATTGCGCTCCACCAAGGCCTGGTAAGCCAGCCAAGAGGAATGCTCTACCAACGCTCCCATACGCAATACATCTTGTTGCACTCGCCGAATTTGGGGGTTGAAGCGCGGTGCAGAAGAAGAGGAATCCTGGGAAACGCTTTTGGTCACAGCTAAAACATTGAGAGTGAACAATATAAAAAAGCTGGGTGCGGGAGAAACTGAACATGACTCCTCTACCCCCAACGCAGGGGAATCTGCGCAAGGCCGATTCCTACCATTGTGACTCACCTGCCGTGAGATCGGTGTGAGATGTTCAAATTTGTCTGGATCTCTTCTCCATTCTGAAAGAGGTTACGGAGAGATGCAAGGGATCTTACTTAAGATCTTAAGGCGGAAGAGTGCGGCGCAAAGCGCCGCACTCTTCTATTCAATTATTAAATGGTTTCGCTTTCAGGGGAAAGCCTAACGGTCTAACGAGAGCCTGTGGTACCCCAGATCGGAGTCTCTGGTCTGACGATGCCGGCGCACACCACCAACGGTTTCAGCGGGCTAGTCATTACAACTGATTTAGGGCTGCTGTATTAAGAGATGTTAAGTGATTTAACAAAGTCTTTCCTGAATCTCAGCTTTCGGAGAAAGTTAAGAACGTGTATGGGTATACGCCCGTTAATGATCAAGTCATACAAAAGGAGTCCACATTATGGGTTTAAGTGAAAGCCAAATCTTTTTTGCTTTAGTCATTGCCTTGTTGCCTGGCTTTTTGGCCTTCCGCCTGTCCACCGAACTGTATAAGTAAGGGACTGGCTTAACGCTTAAGATTCTAGCGGGGTGCGGTGGGGTTAGCTCACCGCACCTTTTTGTTTGATAAAGGGGGCTAGGGTCTGCCATGCATGAGCGATAAAATGCCTATGCCATCATTGTTTCAGCCCATAGCAGTAAACGAGGGTGGGCGAGGCTAATCTCATACCTTGACAACTCCCCTGCCTGAAGGCGAGGGGATTCTTGGTTCACAGGGATAGCTCATGCTACTTGCCCTCCCCAAAATTCACTGCGATGTGCCCCACCGCTGTATAGCCACGTTGCAATATG
>JBEAPM010000037.1:0-3083 GCA_041164445.1 Cyanobacteriota bacterium | reverse complement strand
CCTGGGATGAGGGAGTTTCTCCCCAAGCCTTCGGAACGATCGATATGGATGATGAGGGCATGCCAGCCCAGCGCACCTTATTGATTGAAAAGGGCATTCTCAAAAACTTCATTGCCGATCGGGCTGGCTGCATCCGCACTGGGCATCCCCGCACCGGCAGTGGTCGCCGTCAAGGTTACACCTATGCGGCAGCCTCCCGGATGCGCAATACCTACATTGCGGGGGGCGAGTATAGCCTGGAGGATCTCTTCGCTTCCATCGATAAAGGCATTTACTGCAAGAAAATGGGAGGCGGGAGTGTTGGCCCCACGGGACAATTTAACTTTGCTGCCGATGAAGCCTACCTGATCGAAAACGGTAAAGTGACCAAGCCCCTCAAGGGAGCAACCTTAATTGGAGATGCTCAGGACATTATGAGCCGTATTTCCATGTGTTCCCACGACTTGGGTTTAGCAGCAGGCTTCTGTGGTTCCATCAGCGGGAGCATTTACGTCACCGTTGGCCAGCCCCACCTCAAAGTGGATAGCATCACGGTAGGGGGGCGGTAGTGAGTTATGCATGGGTTTATGAGTTATGAGTTTTGAATGTTGAGTTTTGAGTGATTGGGGCTAACGCCTTAAGGCGGAAGAGTGCGGCGCGGAGCGCCGCACTCTTCCCTTAAATTTCTCCGCTTTCAGTGGAAAGCCAGTTAAGAGCATCGGCTAACTCAAAATTCATAATTCATAATTCATAATTCAAAACTCATAATTCAAAACTCCCCTAACTCCCCTAGTCTGGCTCTAGCTTGCCTTGCCGGGGCGAAAGCTTCTGACTGCTGTTGTGGGAAGGGTGAGGGGAGTCCCCTTGATGCACATACCAATTCCGCCATTGCGATGAAGTCCGGAGGGCCAACCACAGCAACAATAGGGCCAACAGCCCCCCTTGGCGAGGTGCACCAAAGGCCATAAACACTAAACTGACACAGAGTATATCCTCAACGATCGCTGCCCAGAGGGGAATGCCCCGCAGCCGATAAAACCACCCGGCCTGCACCAGATAAATCACGAGGGCAAAGATACCGCCCACCCCACCCAAAATTCCCGTCAGTCCAGGAGGGAGTTCACGGTTATTGGCCACCGTTAGTCCCAGAATAGATCCCGCAACGGGACTTAAGAACAACTGTAAATTTTGCTGTACCCGTTGCCCCAACAAGCTTTTCGCCGCCACCAGTTCAAAAATAGACCAACTCACCAAAATACTCACCACCACCTGAGGGTGAAACCGAGCCAAAATGGGCACCTGGGACCACAGCCGTTCACTCTGTAATAAACCAATTAAAAGGAGAGGCAACCCTACCCGCATTCCTCCCGCAGCGGAAGCCGAAAGCGCAGCTAAAATATCGATCATAGGGTTGATCATAGGGTCAAACAGACAGCGGAGCGGTAAGCTTTGATACTCTCATTTCTGATTATGCCGCTTAAATCGATTAGTGAACATCTGAATCACTCCGGATCAAATCCCTCGGGGCACATCGAAACTGTCCCCTTTTGCCATCGTTGCAAAACGCAAATTTTCCCTAAGCCTTAATTTTTCGTTAAACTGGGAGCAATGGTATCTACTTCCTACAGGTGTTCCCGTGTCCATCTTACGTATCATTACCCAACGCTCAGAAGCTGAAGTCGAACTCCAGCGGATCTGCGATCGGACTCAAGATGAGGCGATTTTGCATAAAGAGTCCACGGTTCGGGAAGTATTGCAAAACGTCCGACGACAGGGGGATGCGGCTCTGTTACGCTACACGGAGGAGTTCGATCAAGCGACCCTAACAGTTGAGACCCTGCGCGTGGGAGGGGCAGAACTCGATACCGCCTACCAGCAGGTTTCCAAGGAATTACTGGATGCCATTCGTTTAGCCCTCCACCGGATTCAAGCTTTTCATGAACAACGCATTCCCCGCAGTTGGGTGGAGTTTGGTGAAGATGGGATTGTGCTAGGCAAACGCTATACACCCGTCGATCGGGCAGGGTTGTACGTCCCCGGAGGACAGGCAGCCTATCCCAGTACGGTTCTGATGAATGCTGTACCCGCTAAGGTGGCAGGCGTTCCTCGCATTGTCATGGTGACTCCCCCAGGACGCGGCGGTCAGGAAATTAACCCTGCCGTGTTGGTGGCCGCTCAGGAAGCCGGAATTGAGGAAATTTATCGGGTCGGTGGAGCACAAGCGATCGGAGCGTTGGCCTATGGCACGGCCACCATTCCCAAGGTGGATGTGGTGACGGGGCCCGGCAATATCTACGTGACCTTAGCGAAGAAGCAGGTCTATGGCTTAGTGGGCATTGACTCCTTGGCGGGGCCGTCGGAGGTTCTGGTGATTGCGGATGATCAGGCCAACCCGGTTTATGTGGCGGCCGATTTACTGGCTCAGGCGGAACACGACTCCCTGGCTGCGGCTATTCTCATTACGCCCCATTTAGAGCTAGCCAAAGCCGTCGCGGCAGAGGTAACTCAGCAATTAGCGGATCATCCCCGCAAAGTGATTACGGAAAAAGCCATTGCTCACTACGGTCTAGCGATCGTCACGGAGAACTTAGCAGAAGCGATCGAACTCTCTAACCAATTTGCCCCAGAACACCTGGAATTAGAAGTGGAAGATCCCTGGAGTGTACTGGATCAAGTGCGTCATGCTGGTGCGATTTTCCTGGGCTCCTCAACCCCCGAAGCGGTCGGAGATTATTTAGCCGGGCCCAATCACACGCTGCCCACCTCCGGCTCTGCCCGCTACGCCTCTGCCTTAGGGGTCGAAACCTTTTTGAAACATTCCAGCTTAATTGAATATACGCCTCAAGCCCTCCATAAAGTCGCCGGAGCGATCGATTTGCTTGCTACCACTGAGGGGCTACACTCCCATGCTCAGTCTGTACGACTGCGACGTAACTCGTACCCTTAGGGCGCAAGAGTGCCGCACTCTTCCCTTAAATGCTACGGAATGCGGACTTTATAACCTGGAATTTCACTACCAAGACACCGAAGCCCCGAAGGAATACCTTTGTGTTCTTTGTGCCTCTGTGGTTTAATCCTGAACTTTCCGGTTTATTTAATTCACG
>JBEAPM010000036.1:0-5552 GCA_041164445.1 Cyanobacteriota bacterium | reverse complement strand
GCCAGTCCCTGAATCAAATATTGACGGGACTCATAGGCTGTTGGGTGAACGGCAAAGTATTCTTTGGGTTCCACACCATAGTTGTTCGTTAATCCTTCCTGATCAACCGTGATACCTTTTTGGCTTGGGGAATTGAGCCAATTATCCCCTTCTCGCTCTTGCCGCGCATTAACTTCGGCAGGAATTAGTTCTTCGGTTTTGATTTTAGCTTTAAGATCCGGGTCTTTCTGGTTTTGAAGACGTTGAGAGTCTCTATCGCTTGTGGCCTGTTTGTGAGTAGCAATCATTAGATGCCATCCTCCATATGTTTGTTGTTCGACAAACAGCGCTTACACTAGTCTGTAGTGAGTTTTGCCCTGCAATGGGAATCCCGAGGACTTAGCCTAATCATTGTGGCGCAAAGCACCGCAATTCAATAAACTGAGAACTTCAGAATACCGAAGGTGTTACTGAAATGACGACATCAGGACATCTCGAAAAATTTAATGTTTTCAAATTTTGCCCTAGCAAGAGTTAGGGGCTATGACGATCGGTACAACCGATCGCTAATCGAGATACACATCAACTACATTGAAGACTTTAGCCAGGTCAGCATCAACCGGAAGGGTTACATTTTTAGGGTTTACTCCCATCAGGATCTCAGTGTATTAACTTAGCCTTAAAATCAAGCCTTGAACAAAGCTGTTAACTTAAGCCTCTCACTTAAGCTTCTAAAGGACTAAGGGTACTGGTTTTTCATCCTGATACCCTGTATAGGGATCTGAGAAGATGTTTTACTGTGTGCTGGCGATATAATTACGCTGTTAGTACAACCATAAGAGCAAAAAGCTTTTCTGTCAAGGTTTTGCCTTTTCGACCATTTTGACGAACCTACAGCAGTCCTAGATCTCACTGCTTACGCAATACCTTCTAGTTCTAAGTCGGTTTGATCGTAGAGGCTTCTCAGTTGCGCTAGAACTTCGTCATCGGGATGCCAAAAGCCCCGACCGTGGGCTTCTAACATTCGTCCCACAATATTCCGAAAGGCTTCTGGGTTAGCTTTGCGGAGTCGATCGCTAATGGCGGGATCGAGGGCGTAGGTGGCGGCTGCTTGATCGTAAACCCAGTTTTCCTGAAAGTCTGCAGTGCCCGCCCAGCCCATCAGGGCGGTCATGCGTTGAGAGACCTCATAGGCTCCGCCGGATCCTTGAGCTACCATGGCTTCTGCCCATTTGGGGTTGAGGAATTTACTGCGGTATTCCAGGCGCAGGAGTTCTTCGAGAGACCGGGGTGTGGTGTCCTTGGCAAAACTTTCCACAAAACTGGCGGTAACTTTTTGTCCCCGTTGCACTTCTGCTGCTTTTTTGAGGGCTCCGGTGTTGGCGTAGTACTCCTGAATGTCCGTGAGTCCATACTCTACCGAGTCGATTTGCTGGACAATGCGATCGGTGGTTTTCAGCAGAGACTGAAGCACCTGCGATCGTTGCTGTCCCTTGTCTTGGCGACCGTAACTAAAACTGTTGCGTCCCACCCAGGTTTCCGCTAATTCCGCGCCGGACTCCCAGTTACTATCCACAACCCGATCGTTGACTAAGGAGCCAAAATCCCCCGCAGGATTAGAGAAGAGGCGGGCAGTGGGATTCTCTACCCCTTGGGCTTCTAGGGCTAAAGCGTGCTTGCGAATGAAGTTCTGCTCCTCTGGCTCCACTGCGAGGGCCGCTCGACGGAAGAGATCATCTAATAGATCTAAGACATGGGCAAAACTATCTCGGAAAATCCCGGACAGGTTTGCCAATACATCAATGCGAGGATGTCCCAGATCCTTGAGGGGCCGGAGGTCATAACGCACAATGCGGCCGGTGCTTTCCTGGGTCGGTTCTGCCCCCACCAGTTCTAATAACACGCCAATGGACTCCCCTTTAGTTTTTATGGCATCCAGTCCCCACAGCATCACCGCCACGGTTTCCGGGTAGTGGCCATCGTGCTCCGCCTGATGCTGGGCAATAATTTTTAGGGCAATTTCCCGCCCCCGCAGGTAGGCGGCTGCTGAGGGCATGCGGTAGGGATCGAGGGCATGAATATTGCGTCCGGTGGGCAAAACACCGGGGCCATCCCGCAGTAAGTCCCCCCCCGGTGCCGGAGGAATATACTCCCCGTTGAGTCCCCGCAGGAGGTTGGTGAGTTCGTCGGTGTTTTGTAACAGAAGCGATCGAATCCTTAAGGCTTGATCCAGCAGCGATCGTTGCTGTTGGAGTTCAGGCTCCGTTAGCAGACTGCCCTCTTTTCCCTGAAACTGTTTTGTCTGAAACACTGCTTGCCAGGGGGCTTCTTCTGGGTCTGGATCCGCAGCGATCGTTTCTAACCAGTGGGAAGGGAGTTGTTCCTCAAAGTAGGCTTCGAGATAGGTCAACAGTTGCTCCGCAGTGGGGGGTACTCCCAGGCAGTGTAACCCTGAGGAAAAGAGCCGATTTTCTAATACCTGTAGATATTCGTACAGGGTCACTAAGTAGGACTGAAAGACTCTGGCAGAAAACAGTCTCATATTCTCTGCGGTGCAGTCTAAGCCCATCTGACGCAGTTCCGGAAAGGGACAATCTGCCTCTAGTCCACTGTCTACGATCGTTTTGGCAATGGCATCCCGCAGGAGTTCATTTTTCTCTGGATCTTCCCGATATTCCCCGATCAGTTCCCGTAGGTTTGCCAGTTCCTTATACAACCCTGCCCGGCCGTAGGGGGGCACATTATGGGACACTAAAACACCGTAGCCCCGCCGCTTGGCCAGGATTGATTCTGAGGGGTTATTGGCCGCATAAACGTAGAGGTGGGGCAAATTGCCAAGCAGCACATCCGACCAGGAATACCCCGTATTACCCAAGGGAGATCCCGGCAACCACTCCACGGTGCCATGCATGCCAAAGTGAACCACCGCATCCGCCTGAAACGATCGCTGTAACCAAAGGTAAAAAGCCGCATACTGGGGATGGGGGGTTAAGTCCCGCTCAAACATCAGCCGCAGGGGATCGCCAGCAATACCGAGGGGCGGTTGTACCCCGAGCCAGAGGTTACCCAGGGTGACTCCCCCCAGTAAAAAGCGATCGTCACTGGTTTTAATGCCTGTTCCCGTCAGAGAGTGCCACTGTTTTTCAATGCGAGAGGTGAGGAGATAGCCCAACCAGTTCCCCAAGTCTTTGGCGGAGACGGTGGACTGTTCCGTAATGTTACTGTTTTGCTCCTGCTGCCGTAGTTGTTCAATTAACGCCTCGCCACTGTCTGGCAGTTCTCCCACGCTATAGCCTTGGGCTTGAAACGCTTGTAGAAATTTCAGTAAAGACTGAGGCACATTCAAGAGTGCTGCGGTACCCGTTGCACCATAGCCTGGCGGAAACCCATAGAGAACGATCGCTATTTTCCGTTCACTGACAGGCTTGCGGCGCAGACTGATCCACTGGTTGACCCGTCCCAGTAAGCGCTGTACCCGTTCTGGAATCAGGTAAATTTCGTCCCCCACTAAGCCCCCGAGGGGTACGGTGTCAATAGCACCATCTAACTCCGGTAGGGCGTATAACACGACACTCTGTAAGCCGCCAATGCCCTGCCGTGTCCAGGAGTGTAAGTCTTGGATCAAGAGGGGAGCCGCTACAAAGTAGGGAACATTTTTACTACTGAGGATGCGCTTGGCCACTTCCACCTGTCGCCCGGCCTCCATTGACCCGGCTGGCCCCCCCACCAAGGGAAAACCGATCGTCGAGACGATCGCGTCCACCACCACCGCATCCGGTGCCAGAGAAGGGGTAGCCACTGTGCCCTGATCCCGTTGGGTCTGCTCCTCCGCTGTGGTGAGCCAGTCTCGCACCACCACATGACCTTCCACCCCATTAATAAACACCGGCACCGGCAGCAGTCCAGCCCCTTCACAGTAACGAATCAGTTGGGGGATGTAGGATAACTTCGTAATCACATGCTTACGGTAAAGCAACAGGGCCACGCGGGGACGATCTGCGGCTTCAGGACGGTAGGTGTGGGTATACCAGTCCAGATAGGCTTGGGGAGAGGTAAAATACTCCTGAGAGTCCGGGTGGAGTAGCCCCATATTAGGGGTTTCCAGTACAGGAGCCAGATCCCCCACCGGCAGCTTGAGATATTTTTCGCCAATGACGGCAAACATCGTCGCCACATTCTCCAGTCCCCCTGCGTTCCAGTAGCCGTAAATAATCAGCCAATTGCGCAGATCCTGAACCTTACCCACCGGAATAAACTTCAACAGCTTGGGGCCAACTTTTAAGAAACTGAGATAGCCCGCTAACTTATCCTCCTCCCGTTGATTTCCCCCGAACTTACTGAGGATAAACTGCACTGGCTTCGGCATTCCCTTTGGCTTGTCGCCAATTTTAAACTTGCCAATTTGGGTGAGTGCCATCAACTCCAGTGCCGACTCAAAAACTAGACGCACCGGAATCTCCTGCACTCGCTCCCGGAGCCAGAGCACCTGATCGTAATCAAAGATCAAGCTGGCAAAAAAAACATCCGCCGTCCCTAAGACCTGCTCTACGGCTTCAGGACGTTCCGTAAGATCTCGATCGCTAAAGGTAAAAATCTCCAACCCAGGGCAGCGATCGATCGCCCGTTTGGCCGCCTTGGCGTAGAGATTGGCGTTAAAGGTTTCAAATCCAGCAATCAGGACAATGCGAGCCATAATTTCTCTTGCGGAATAGGAGGATGGACAAACTCCCGAAGCACTGAAGCGGCAAAGCTTTCAGGTCACTGGCAAGGGAATTTTTACTGCGGGGAACCTCATGGGATAGGCCGTGAGCCGTTCTCAATATTCCCAGGTTAACATTTTCAGCTTGTCCCTAAGATTTGGGTCTTACCCTCAAGGGTTCCCATTCCCAGATCTTCAGCTTTTCCCGTAACCGGCCCAATGGGCCAAACGGCTCTTAGATCTGCTACAAAGGACTACATTCACCCCCAAGCGATCGTCCTCAACCTTACAACGGGTAATTTTCTGGGCAAGTGCGATCGGGTCGGGTGCAATTTCAGCCCTATTCAACACTCAAACATCATGTCCTTTGTTGGTCTTCATATTCACAGTGACTATAGCTTGCTGGATGGTGCCAGCCAATTGGATCAACTTGTTGATCAAGCGAAAAACTTAGGAATGCCCGCGATCGCTTTAACGGATCATGGGGTAATGTATGGCGCGATCGAACTCCTAAAAATCTGTTCGGTCAAGGGCGTGAAGCCCATCATTGGCAATGAAATGTATGTGGTTAATGGGTCTATCGAAGATTTGCCTAAGCAGAAACGGGTAAAACGCTATCACCAAGTTACCTTAGCCAAAAATAAACAGGGCTATAAAAATCTAGTTAAATTAACCACAATTTCCCATCTCAAGGGGTTCAAAGTTCGCCCTTGTATTGATAAATATTACTTAGAACAATATCACGAAGGTCTGATTGTCACCAGTGCCTGTTTAGGGGGCGAAATTCCCCAAGCCATTCTTAGCGATCGGATGGATATTGCCTATCAAACAGCAGAGTGGTACCAAGGGATTTTTGGGGATGATTATTATATCG
>JBEAPM010000035.1:0-6024 GCA_041164445.1 Cyanobacteriota bacterium | reverse complement strand
AACGAATTGAGGTAGTTGTTCCTCGGAACCTGTTTCCTCTCCTAAATCAATTTCCACGAGTCCTTAAACAATGGTGAACGGCATGGATCATTCAAATTGGGAACACATTAAAGCGCAGTATAAGCTAGGTCAGTTTGTGCAAGGCCAAGTTGAATTTCATTCACCTTTCGGTGTGTTTGTAAAACTTGATCAATCTTTGGTGAAGGGTTTAATTAAAATACCTGACTTTTTAGACGAAGGCAAGATGAGTCCAGAAATGTATCCTGAAATTGGTACAACCATAGGGGCTGTTGTGGTTGGCTATAACGAGAGCAATTGTCGTGAAATATATCTAAATGCCAAGCCTAGTGTACTTCATAAAGCTCTAGTCCCGCTTAAAACTTTTGCTTTAGCTTAGTAGTCACGATCGCTTGGATTACCGGAGCAGAACCTCCTAATCTAGCCTAACTCAATAACCATGAAGCCAACCTTAACGATCTTCCTTATCTTGAAGTGAACATAAAGGTAACTAATATCAGACAGCCAAAATGGTAAAGTCTTTAAATAAATGGCAGTTTGGTGATTTTCAAACCCCTGATGAACTGGCAAGGTGTGCCACTAGATTGCTGAAGGAAAAACATGGTCTTTCTCCTGACCTTGTGATAGAGCCCAGTTGTGGAAAAGGGGCTTTTCTTCGGGCATCTCTCAGGGATTTTCAGGATTCAAAAATTGTCGGCTTTGATCTTAATGCAGAATATGTTGAGGAGGCGAAAAAAACTTTATCAACGGATCCAAATGCAGATCATGTAACGGTTTTTAGAGCAGATTTTTTCAGCATCGATTGGGATTTCTTTCTGGTTGGGGTTTCAGGGACTATCTTAATCCTGGGTAATCCACCTTGGGTTACCAGTAGCGAACTCAGCCTTCTCAATAGCAAAAATTTACCTTCCAAATCAAATTTTCAAAATCGTCGGGGCATTGAGGCGATCACCGGCTCTGCTAATTTTGATATTTCGGAATGGATGCTATTGAAACATGCTGAATGGCTGACTCAGAGAGAAGGTACGATCGCTTTTTTGTGTAAGTATTCAGTGGCTCGTAAGGTCTTTAGGCAAATCAGAAAAAAATTTGTGGACAGATTTTCAGCTTCTATTTATTTAGTGGATGCCAAGGTTTTCTTTGGTGCTTCCGTGGAGGCTTGCTTTTTTGTTTTATCTACGGATACTCATAGCAGTGCTGACTGTGTTGTTTATCCAGATCTAACGTCCGATCGGAGCCTGTACCTCATTGGTGAGAGGGATGGCTTTGTCCTCAAAGACACTGCAACCTACGAAAAGTGGAAACATTTATTGGGGCCGGATCTCCGGTACACTTGGCGTTCTGGGATGAAACATGATTGCTCCAAAGTGATGGAACTTGAGCCCGTTGGAGATGGATTATTTTGCAATGGGATGGGGCTGGAGTATGCCCTGGAGACCGAGTACTTATATCCTCTCTTGAAAAGTTCTGATCTTGGCAATGGTAGAATTACCACCTGTCGCAAGTTTGTCTTAGTGACCCAAAAGTCAGTTGGCGAGGATACCCGTATTATTAAGGATAAAGCGCTGAAGACTTGGCAGTATTTATTGGACTATGATCATTTGCTTCGGAATAGAAAAAGTTCGATCTACAAAAATAAGCCCCCCTATTCTATCTTTGGCATAGGGGACTATTCATTTAAGGGGTGGAAGATTGCAATATCGGCGTTGTATAAGCGGTTGAATTTTTGGCTGGTTAAATCTATTGATGACAAACCGGTGATGTTTGATGATACGGTTAATTTTTTGTCCTTTGATACAGAGGAAGAAGCTCATTTGATCTTGAGTCTGCTCCATTCTCCGCCTGCCCTAGAATTTCTGGAATCTATGATTTTTTGGGATGAGAAACGACCCATCACGATCGCTATTCTCAGTAGGCTTTCTCTCAAAGCGGTTGCTCAAGAAGTCGGTCTTTTGGCCCAGTATCGACAACGTGCCCTGGAAATTCAAGGATTCAAATAATCTAATTGAGCGATCGTATTTTCTCGATGAGGTCATAAAAGGGTTGCCAGTTATCCTCCGTATCGATCGCGGCCCAGACGGTTTCAATTTCTGGACGGATCAGGGCAGTGAGGGGATTATGCTGGGCTAACCGTTCGGGAATGGCTGCCAGTTCAGCAGAGGAAAGGCGACTCAGGGCGAGATGATAACTATCGCGCCAGGCACACCAGGCTTCGCTCAGGGTTTGAGAAACGGGGGGAGCGTCGGAATAGTCGGCGGGGGCAAAGAGATCGGGGCGAATTTGGCTGGGATCCCTCACCCACTGGGGAGAGAAGGATTGACGCAGCAGGCGAAAGAAGCCGTGGTAGTTGCTGCGCTGTTGTTGTAACAGTTCTAAGGTGAGTTTCACCAGTTCTCGATCGAGGGGGGGCTCTAGGGTGGCAAAGCCAAGACGATGCAGCATCCGTTGCAGAAAGGTGGCTCTAAAGCGATCGTCAAAGGCTGCTAAACTCCGCTCTAGTTCTGCTTGGGAGATTAGGGCCGAGAGGGGAACTTGGAGTAACTGTAAATTCTGTTTGCAAATGGGAGGTTGATTGCCAAAGCAATAGCGCCCTAAATCATCAAAGTAAGCGGCGGTAAATTGCAGGTCATAGGTGGGAATAAAGGCATAGGGGCCATAGTCAAAACTTTCCCCGGTGATGGACATGTTGTCGGTATTGAGGACTCCGTGACAAAAGCCTACGGACATCCATTGGGCGGCGAGGTCGGCAACGCGCTCCACTAGCGATCGGTAAAAGGCGAGATAGTGATCCGGAGTTAAGGTGGCTTCCCCCGCTGCTCCCTTTGTTTCAGCAATGCTCATTTCAGCAATGTCGGGATAATACACCTGAATTACATGATTCAGTAACCGCTGAATTAAATCCGATCGCTTGAGGTAGTGGAGGCGTTCAAAAGTACCAAAGCGAATGTGGGATTGACTGAAGCGCACCATCACGGACGATCGCGTGGGGGAGGGTTCATCCCCCCGCCACAGCCCGTCTCCCGTTTCAATGAGGCTCAGACACCGGGAGGTATTAACTCCTAATGCTGCCAGGGTTTCCGCCGCTAGGACTTCCCGCACGCCTCCCTTGAGGGTTAAGCGGCCATCTCCCCCTCGGGAGTAGGGGGTTTGTCCCGACCCTTTCGTGCCCAGATCGTAGAGTACGCCGTCGGTTCCCCGTACCTGGCCATACAAAAAGCCCCGACCATCCCCTAAGTAGGGGTTATAGACCCCAAATTGATAGCCGTGGTAACTGAGGGCCAAGAGGGGCGATCGTCCCTTAAACTCGCCAAAGGCTAGGGTAAAGTCTGCATCGCTTACGGTTTCCGGGTTCAAACCCAGCAAGGGCAGGAGCCGATCGTTGCGAAATCGCAGCACCGTTTCGGGAAAGTTGGCCGCCGCTACACTGGCATAGAAGGCATCCCCCAACGCTTCCAGGCTGGGTTCAAACGTTAAGTTTAAAAAAGGAGACATAAACGATCGTTAGGCTCAACAGGTAAAATAACAGCCGAAGCAGGTGTTCAACCCCTGGCTGCGGCGAGGGGTTTGAACCGTTTTCCGGTTAGGGACTCATGCCAGACTCACTTTATTTTATTGCTTTACTCCCCCCCCCGCCCTTGCAGGAAACCATTAGAGCCCTGCAAAGGGAAGTTGCCGATCGTTTCCAAAGCCAAGCCGCCTTCAAATCTCCGCCTCACCTGACCCTGATTCCGCCCCTGAAACTGCAAACCGAGAGTGCCCTCCAGCTCCGACACCTCCTGCAACAGTTGAGTCAGGAGGTGGCTCCCTTTGCCATCGCCTTAGCCAATTTTGCGGTTTTTGCCCCCCGTGTTCTCTATGTCCACGTTGAAAGCAGTGCTGCCCTCCAGTCCCTGCACACCCTGGTCAACGATCGCTTAGAGCAGGAATCCGGCTTGGCGCAAGCCCTTCACCAGGGCCGAAAACATGCCTTTATCCCCCATATCACCCTCGGCTTCCGGGATTTATCCCCCCTCAACTTTCATTTAGCTTGGCAGGAATTTGAGCAGCGCTCCTTTCAAGCCCACTTTCGGGCCGAAGCCTTGACCCTTCTCCAGCATAATGGACACCAGTGGGAAGCGATCGCTGCTTACCCCTTGACCGGATCCCTTGCCCCTTCGCCCGAACCCTCATGACCCCTTCTCTGGAGCAACCTACCGGCTCTTTAGCCAACCGTTTAGTACTGGTCACCCGTGCCGCTCAGCAATCCGCGAGTTTTAGCCAAGCCCTGCAAGCCCAGGGGGCCCAAGTGCAGGAAATGCCCACCCTAGAGATTGGCCCGCCCTCCAGTTGGCAGGCGTTAGATCAAGCGATCGTTGCCTTACCCCGTTTTCAGTGGCTGATTCTCACCTCCGTCAATGGGGTGGAGGCGTTCTTTCAGCGCTTAGCCCACCTGGAACACACCCAGCCCGACCTCGGACAAGGGGCAAAGGCACACCTGCCCGCCCTCAAAATTGCGGTGGTGGGGCAAAAAACCGCCCAAGCCCTGGAACGCTACGGCCTCACCCCGACCTTTATGCCTGCGCAATTTGTGGCGGATGCCCTAGTGACGGAATTTCCCGAACCTCTGGCAGATTGCACTGTCCTGTTTCCTCGGGTGGAAAGTGGTGGCCGGGACGTGTTGGTGCAGGCTTTCCGGGCTGCAGGGGCCCAGTTAACGGAAGTGCCCGCCTATGAATCCCGCTGTCCCCAAACCCTCGATCCCGCCGCCCTCGCTGCGATCGACTCTGGGCGGGTGAACGTCATTACCTTTGCCAGTTCCAAAACCGTGATCCATTTTGCCCAACTGCTGGGCCAAGCCTTTGGCGAAACCTGGCGCGACAAAATTGCCACCGCCACGATCGCGTCCATTGGCCCCCAAACCTCAAAAACCTGCTTAGATCGCCTGGGCCGCGTAGACATTGAAGCCCCGGTCTACACCCTAGACGGTCTCACCGCCGCGATCGTGACTTACTTTAGCCCCAAGGAACCGTTATGACCCTGAGTCCCCAAACCTTAGACTGCGACATTGATCTTGCGCCTTTGATTGACCATGCCCTCTTGGATCCCGCCGCTACCCGCGATCAAATCGATCGTCTCTGTGGAGAAGCGGATCGGTTTCATTTTGCCACGGTGTGCGTGTCTCCCTGTTATGTGCGCCGCGCTGTAGAAAATTTGTACCAAAAAATGCCCAAGGTCTGTACTGTCATTGGCTTTCCCAGTGGTGCCTCAACCACTGCCACTAAACTCTACGAAGCACAAGAAGCCGTCAGCAACGGTGCAACAGAACTGGATGTCATGATTAACCTGGGTTTACTCAAGTCTGGCAACACCGATGCCGTCCATCGGGAACTGGCGGAAATTTGTGAAACCGATCGTCCCGTCAAAGCGATTTTAGAACTGAGTCGCCTCACTCCAGCGGAAATCCAAATCGCCGTCGATCTGTCCCTAGATGCGGGGGTGCGTTTTCTCAAAACCGGCACCGGCTGGGCCGGGGGTGCCACCGTCGAAGAGATCCGTTTACTGCGGGAACTCAGCCGAGGCAAGGTGGGCATTAAAGCGGCTGGGGGGATTCGCACCCTCGAACAAGCGATCGCTTTAGTGCGGGAAGGAGCCACTCGGTTAGGCACATCGCGGGGGGTCGATTTGATGGAACAACGAAAACAGTAAGAGGGGGTAGATTCAGAGCGATTTAACGATGATCATCAAGACTATTTAGAGCAGGTTTTAGAGATCTTGGCGCACACCTAACTTTTACGCTGGACAAGACAATGCAATTGCATTACGATAACGTATCAATAAATGTATAGTTCTTTATAGACAGGCTTAGAGGTCGCTATGACTGTAACACTAGCCCCATGCCCAGAATCCACTCTTACCGATCGTTATCAGACTACAATTCCCGATCCTGTTCGCAAAGCACTTGGCTTGAATAAGCGCGATAAAATTTGCTACACTATCCAGCCCGATGGCAAGGTGTGGATATCCCGT
>JBEAPM010000034.1:0-3699 GCA_041164445.1 Cyanobacteriota bacterium | reverse complement strand
TGTCCGTGCTTCAGCAGTCCTGGGCTGCTTTCCTAGAGTCTGGGCAAGAGCTTGAGGTGATTCCAGACCCGCTCCCACCCCCGCCAGAGCCTGACTGGACGGCATTTAATACCGCAATGCTCAGTGACTCAAACTGGCAAGCCTGGGCACTTCCTGCAGACCTCCGGAATGCCATGATTGCGGCAAGTATTAACTCTAATTTGACCTCATTAGAGAATGCTTATGCTATTGCCAAAGCGGCTGTACCTCCCAGCGCTGAGGTTATCGAGGGATGGCAAACCTTGGCAGATACCTACAATATCCCGATCGTTTTTTAATAGATGAAGCTGTTAGCAAAAATTGATAAACGATTAGCCGAGTTAGATGCAATGCTGGACGGCAGCGGCGATCGTATTTGCTGGCAACCTATCCCTAATTCTCCTCAGGAACAAGCCTATTATTCACCTGCAGATGAGCTCCTGTTTGGTGGGCAAGCCGGAGGGGGGAAATCAATGGTGATAATTGGGCTTGCACTAACAGCCCATAAACGCTCGTTAATCCTAAGAAAACGTGAATCAGATTTATCTTCAGTAGTCGCGGCAGTTCAAGAACTTACACAATGTCCTGGTTCAAAATCAATTAAATTTCAGAACCGTCAACTTTATTTTGGTGGGTGCAAAGATGACTCCTCAAAGTACAAATGGAAAGGACAAGACCACGACCTGAAATGTCTTGAAGCAGGGACGCCCGTGCTCATGGCAACAGGCGAATACAAGGCTATTGAGAAGATCAAGGTAGGCGACAAAGTACAGACGCTAGAAGGCGCAAGGGTAGTAACAAGAACAATAAGACAAAGAAAGCCAGCAGTAAGGCTAAGCGTTTTTCTTAATGGGGATCTAATTGCCTCGCAGGTTCAAGGGCGTTCTCACGAAGTAATGACAGCGCATACTTTGTCGGCTTCCCCTTATATGTCATCCGAGGACTATCCTGCCTTTTTTTCTTCACCCATTCAACGCCATGGTATTTGCAGATATTCAGAATCGAACTACCACAAATTCCAGTCTTTTCAGAAATTTCCCGAATACCAATGTTTGGGTCAGGGGCAGCCTCTAGCACTTCTTGAAGGCAATAGGGATCTTCAATTTTTACAGGGCTCTTTCTTCGATAAGGGAGACAAAGGTCAGGGTAATGGTTTCTTAGAGAAGCGTGGTGGATACCAAGAGCACGAGCCGCACCCTTTATTGTCCCAGCCTTCTCTAAAGCGGCTTTTGCAACTTCACGAGAAGGAACTTTTTTTAGCCTCTCACCAGTTATTTTCGCGTGAATTGCCCTATGCTCACGGACATTCATTACTTGCAAATTTGAAGGATCATTGTTTACGCGATTCTCGTCAATATGATGAACAACCTCACCTTTCATCAGCGATCGTCCTATTAGATCTTCACCAATCAGACGGTGCTGAGCAACATATCCCCAAATGTTTGACAGAGGATGCCCGGGGCAATACTCATACACATAGCCGTTATAAGTGGTCGTATGTCCACCCCTATACGAAGGAAATACGTCAATCTGTCCGTGAGGCTCATGCTTACCGAAGCTACGAGGTTCAGGAGGTCGGGGATAAGACATTATTCGATTTAACTGTAAAGGACACTAACCATTATATTACAAAGGGCGGGTTTATAAACCGAAATTGTTTTGATGAACTTTCAGAATTCAAGCAGGAAGACTACGAATTTATTTCGGCATGGAACAGAACATCAGAACCTGGGCAGCGCTGCCGAATAGTGGCAACTACCAACCCGCCAGACACAAATGAAGGTCGCTGGATTATTGAACGATGGGCCCCATGGCTAGACCCGTCTCACCCAAACCCCGCACAATCAGGGGAACTCCGATGGTACCTGGGAAACAAGGAAGTTGGCGGGCCAGACCCGATCGATGGAGTGCTACCCCGTTCCAGAACCTTTATCCGCTCCAGAGTTGAAGATAATCCTTACCTGATGGAAAGCGGTTACGATCGCCTTTTGGATAACCTACCCGATGGCATCCGGGAGAAACTCAGGTATGGCGACTTTGGATTCCAGATGGACGACGGGCCCCAACAGCTAATCCCCACGGGTTGGATTGAGGCAGCACAGCAGCGATATAAGGACGGTAATTATAATCAGGATGTAAGTGTCAGGACGATCGGTTGTGACCCTGCTAGAGGCGGAAAAGACAGGACTGTGATTGCAATTCGTGAGGGCGATCGGGTTGACTATTTTTCACAGCCTGGGAAGGCAACCCCTGACGGTTCAGCGGTGGTACAGCAAATCTTAAAATATTGGACACCTAACACCCCCATAAACCTCGATGTGATTGGGATTGGCAGCAGCGTGATTGACTACCTGAAGGACTTGGGTTACCCCGTTACCCCTGTCAATTTTGCCAAGGGTTCCTTTAAGCGCGATCGTTCTGGACTCCTCAAATTCAGGAACCTGAGAACGGAGGTTTTCTGGAATCTAAGGGACTTGCTGGATCCACATTGGGGACACACGATCGCCCTGCCCCCGGATACTGCTGTTCTAAATGAGTTAACCAGCCTGACTTACAAGTTGACCCATGGCGGGGTAATGGTGGATTCCAAGGACACAATACGGGCCAAACTTAGAATGTCCTGCGATATTGCCGATGCCATTGCCCTGGCTTGTTATCGTGGGATGAGTTACATTTCAGCGTTTTAATTATGGTTAATGGATTTGTTCTGATTTTCTATTCATTCCTCGATTGGCGTTGGCTGGTATTTAACCCAGCCTTTAATCAGTTTGCCTATGATGAATTTTGGGCACTGCTAGGATACAACTGGAGCAAAAGCAATGGTTAAACAAAACCTGACCGTTGATGAAAAACTTAGAGAATTATTTTGGAAGGAGGCGCACAAATTTGAAGAAGTCAAAGCCTATTTGTTTGTCAAAACCTGGGGAGAATATCAGTACCCTGCGGACTTCCCGTATAAGCCGATTGTGGATGGTTCCACCCCTAATCGTGGCGATCGTTTCGCTGCACCTCAATAACCCTAAACTGCAAAGCTTGGCACAGTCGATCGCTGTAATCGTTGCTATATTCAGTAAATAACTTACCCGTTCCATTATGAGCTTCCCACACATCCGATCGCCGCGAGACTCTACCTCACTCCAGGGGCTATATGCCCTCCAGGGACGATCGATGCCCTCTGAAATCTTTAATATTTATATTCAAACAAATAGCTTTAGCCTGAACCAGCAATATTGGATTCAGAAATTATCAGGCGGGCCGTTGTTCAAACTCAGAATCGACTCCATCAAGCTCATCGAATTGCCAGAGCCGATCGCTTCCGCAGTACTAAGCATTGATAGCGATCGGGCAGCTTTCCAGAAATTGAAACTTTATGCTGGCAATAACTCTACCGATGCCCTCGCCGCTGGAGCGATTGAGAATGATGAATCAGTTAATCGGCGGTTCAAAGTTATTGCCAGCCTAAGCTAACGATAAATCGGCTTCTTGGGATAACCCTGAGGCGGAGAGCCGATCGGAAATACTCGAATCCCCTTGTCCTCGATCGTTTTGCGGCAGGAATGGCGATCGAGGATTACTGCTTTCAGAAATGGAAAATGGCGATCGTTACCGGGAATCAATAGCCAGTGGGTAAACTCTGGCAATCCAACGAATTCTTGAACTTCAGGGTGCATAGAATACCTG
>JBEAPM010000033.1:0-7528 GCA_041164445.1 Cyanobacteriota bacterium | reverse complement strand
GTTCTCTAGGTGATCCAATGAATGAAGGTGAGCAGCGATCGTTACAAGGCTGGATCCGAAGTTAAATCGCAAGAGATCCTCAATGTCCCTGGTCAGGATCTCAAAACGATCGTCTCTGCTGCAGACTAATTGGCGTTCCACTGAAAGCGAAAAAATTGAAGGGAAGAGTGCGGCGCGGAGCGCCGCACTCTTCCGCCTTAAGTTGGTAGCCGACTAACTTGGCTGGCTCTAATACAACCGACGCACCACATACTCAGTCAGGTTCAACAAACAGTCCTTAGTGGGGGAGGCTTCTAGGGAGTCTAAGCACTGGGCCGACAGGCGGGAATGGTGTAGGGCTAACTCTCGGGCCCGAGTGATGCCCTGACTTTGCCGAACCCACGTTAAGGCCTGTTCTAAATCTCCTTCCTGACTAAATTCTCGCTCCAGTAGCGTGGCAATACCGGGGTATTCTTCTAAAGCATAAATAGCGGGTGCGGTTAAGTGCCCATTATAAAGATCGGATCCGGCGGGCTTGCCCAGAACCTCTTCCGAACCGGTAAAGTCAAGAATATCATCGACAATCTGAAACGCGAGTCCCAAATTTTTACCATAGGAATAGAAGTACTCTTGTACTTCTGGTGGAACTTCACTTAAGACAGCAGATGCTTTAGCACTATTGGCAATTAGTGAAGCTGTTTTGTAATAACTTTTTTGCAGGTAGGCTTCTAAGGTGAGGTCTGCATCAAAGCTATTGAGCCCCTGCTGAATTTCCCCCTCCGCCAAGTCCATAATCACTTCCGAGAGTAATTTGACCACTTGCAAATTGTCCAGGTGGGCCAAGTACCAAGAAGATTGAGCAAAGAGAAAATCTCCTGCTAGCACCGCGACACGATTGGTAAAGGATTCGTTCACAGTGGGAATGCCTCGGCGCAGGTTAGACTCGTCAACCACATCATCGTGAACGAGGCTGGCATTGTGAATCATCTCCGTGATTTCTGCCAAGCGACGATGACGGGGGCTAATTTCACCCTGGGGGCTCAAAAGTCGAGCAATGAGCAGGACTATTGCCGGACGAACTCGTTTCCCTGTTGTGGTGAAGAGATACTCGGCCGCCGCATATAAGATGGGGTGGCGTGCTCCAATTAATTGCTTTAGGCTGTCCGTCAAGAGTTCGAGGTCAGCTTCAACCGGAGCAAATAGGGAAGTCATGGTTCCGTCTGACAACGTTTTACGCATTTTTGTAAAGAAATTTTACAGAGATTTTAACAAAATTCTGGCACTCTGGACGAGACAACTCAATTTTGGCACGGCTTAACCGCTCAAATATGGCTAAAAACCTTGGATTTACAGGCTTTTGCACTACTTAAGGAAAACTTAAGTATTTTCTCTTGAAACCCCTTCCAAAATCTGCATGATGTGATAACTTATTAGTAGAGATTCTAAAAATTGAATAGTTAATCGATAAATCGTTTTGGAGAACCTTGGGTCTGCGTCTAGGTTTAGTTAGTTTCAGCTTATTGCTGGTCAGCTATCTAGAGTCTAGATCGATGAGGTCTTCCGGGATCGGCTGGGTTAAACTTTTTAGATTGTCTTAAGTAGCAGCATGAAGTAGCTGTGTTTCTCGCTTTGACGCTCTAAGAAGGTATCTCTGAAGAGGTATAGTACTTGGCTTTTCCCTGTGAAACGATCAGTTCTGAGATCAGCACAAGGTTATCAATTAAGGTTTCCTGAGTGTTGTGATTGGTATGAAACAGCTTTACGGTTGTAGATTCTCTGTGAAGATCTCCGTTTACTGGTGGCGTTTTTAATCGTTGCCTATATTGGCCTGCCATTGTAACTCAGTTTTATAGAATGCCTTGGCGTTTTGTAAGAGCTATGGGGTATGTCACAAGGGGATACGATCGCTTGCCCAGTTCCGTCCCTGAGAATATCTCTCAAGAAGCTCTTCTTGGGGGAATGTTTCGAGTGGGATAGGAGTATTTTTCTGAAGTAACCCAGTTCTAGCAGAGCGGGTGTTGTTTCAGGTGGTTTGTTTTGTTGCTTCGCTTGTTGTTTGTCCTTCTCGCGCGCGATCGGTGGTGATAGTCATGATGTATGGTTCTACTCCTCTTTTGATTCCTGTCTTAGCCGGAAGCTATCTCTTAGTCATTTATTTACTCTTAACTTTAGTACAGCGTCGCCGTGCTAAAGGAGTGGAATAGTGGAATAGGGTTAGCGGAATAGCTCCTGGATGTTAAACAGAAAGATTAGTGTGTAGCTCCCAGTGTCGAGGGCAGAAGCCTCAAGACCTGGGAGTTTTGATTTGAGAAGCTAGAATGAGTTCAAGCGGTGCGGTTCCTTAAAACAAAGAAGTCCGATCGATTCAGAATCATTCTCCTTGCCATGTTTCACCTCAGCAAACAACGCCTTAGAAATTTACCGTCCCTGCTAAGCATTTTCCTGATTCTGCTGGAAATGGGTTTTATTCCCGGTTGGATCAGTGGATTACCGCAAAGGGCATTAGCGCAGACTGACAGCGATCGGGGGGTTCAGCGTCTGGAGGTTCAACGATCGGGAAATCCGATCCAAACCGATCGTCGTATTGCTTTAGTGCTGGGCAATTCTCAGTATGAAGTTGCACCTTTAAGTAATCCTCGCAATGATGCCAGTGACATGGGGGAAGTCCTGAAGCGATTGGGGTTTGATCGGGTGATTGTCCAGTTGGATGCTGATTTAGCCACGATGGAGAATGCTTTAGAGCAGTTTTATCAAGAACTCCAACGGGGTGGGGTTGGGGTGTTTTACTATGCGGGGCATGGTGTGCAATCTAATGGCGATAACTATCTAATTCCCGTGGATGCAACGATCGAGTTGGAAGCGGATTTGACTTATGATGCCTTACCCTTAGGGAAAGTGTTGAATCGCATGGATGCGGCCCAGAATAAACTCAATATCGTCATCCTGGATGCTTGTCGCAACAATCCCTTTGCTCGATCCTGGCGATCGCAAACCCGTGGCTTAGCCAGTGTGAATGCCCCTGGGGGAACGTTTATTGCCTATGCTACCAGTCCGGGGGATGTGGCTTCCGATGGTCGTGGTCGCAATTCACCTTTTACGGAAGCAATTTTGCGACATATTGATCAGCCGATTCCCATCCAAACCCTGTTTATGAATGTTCGGGTGGATGTGCTGGCCGCCACCAATAATCGGCAAACCCCTTGGGATGCCTCTTCTCTGACGGAAGAGTTTCGCTTTAGCCAACCGGCAGACCCTACAGATTCTGCAGATCCTTCGCCCCTCGCTCCCTCGGGGATTTTCACCGCTGCCACCACACCACTCCCTAGCATTTCGCCACCTCCGGTTCCCCCCTCATCTGCACCATCGCAACCCAACATATCGCCTGACAAGGCCTTGCAATTTGAGAGTATCCCTCGCCTCACCTACAGTGGCACCACTCGGGATCGGGTGGGGGCACGAGGCGCAACCTACTACTTTACCTTTGAGTTTCCCCCTAGTGAGGGGGCCGGTTTAGAAACCTTGCGCCTAGAACAAACATCGGGAGAGTCTGTTGCGCTAAGAACTGCGGATCTGGAGGTGTTTCAAGGAACCCGCCGCGATCGAGGTGAGGCGATCGTTTTTAGCCTGGAGTCTGACCCCGGTGTTCCGGATCCGGGGGAAACGAATGCAGTGAGGCTACGCTTCAGTCCACCCATCTCTCCTGGTCAAACCTTTACGGTGAGTGTGCCGCCCCGGTCTAATCCTGCTCAGAGTGGAGCGATTCTGTATACCTTTACCGCATTTCCGCTGGGGCAACGGGAGCGGGGAATTCCCTTGGGAATCGGTGAAATTTCCTTTTTTGACTCCTCCCCTCTCTAAAGATGACTACCACCTTAAGGCGGAAGAGTGCGGCGAAGCGCCGCACTCTTCCATTAAATTTTTCGCTTTCAGAGGAAAGCCCTAAAGATCTCTAAAGAGAGAGGTGTCCTCATTTCCGAAGCTCCCGGAGGATTTTGATGATGGACTGTCCGTTGCGTTCTGTGCCGATGTGTTCAGATGGTAAAGGCTAGACCGTTGCAGATTCGAGAAAGTTACTGAGGAGTTGTTTACCGGCTTGGGTTAAGACACTTTCGGGATGGAATTGCACCCCTTGGAGGTGGGGGTAGTTGCGATGACGAACGCCCATGATCATGCCTCCTTCTAACCAGGCGGTGATTTCCAAGACTGCAGGACAAGAGGCTTTTTCGATGACGAGGCTGTGATACCGGGTGGCAATAAATGGATCGGCTAAACCGGCAAATACGCCCTCATTGTTGTGATGAACCGGAGAGGTTTTACCGTGCATAATGGCTTCTGCCCGCACGATCGCGCCGCCGTAGACTTGGCCAATGCTTTGGTGACCTAAACAAACCCCCAATAAGGGAATGCTGGGTCCCAAAGCTTTAATGAGATCCAGACAAATACCTGCATCATCAGGACGGCCCGGCCCCGGCGAAATGACGATCGCATCGGGGTGCAAAGCTTCAACATCTGCGACCGTAATTTGATCATTGCGATACACTTCGATCGCTGTAGCAATGGGAAATGTCGGGGCTAACTCCCCCAGGTATTGCACCAGATTGTAGGTAAAACTATCGTAGTTATCAATAACAATAATCAAGGCAAAACTCCAGCTTGGCGTTTAGCGTAATCTAAGTTGGTGGTGTAGGTCGGAATGCGATCTTGAGCAATGGAATAGTGGGGGCTTTGCACCCTAATTTGACTCATACCCGCGATCGCTGTTTCCCATTGTTTCACAATCACTTGCCATTCTTGCGGGGTTGTGGCGTTTTGGGTTAGCTCCGCAGCTTGGGTTGCAGCCTGCACAGCGGTGCCAAAGAGTTGTTCCTGTTGGACTAAGGTCTGCGATTGGCGGTCTAAGGATTGCAACTGCTCTTGGGCATAGTCCAACTGACTGTGGTAAGACACCAGGCGATTTTGAGCTGTGGCGTAATTGGAATTACTGGGGGGAATAGCTTGGAGGGCATCTATGGCATTTTGCCAGTAGCCTGCAATGCTTTGCCAGTCACTGACGGTGTTAGCATTGACGGTCAAGGCAACCGCCTGATCTGCGTTTTTCAGTGCCTGCTCTAGGAGTACAAAGTTATCCCCAACTTGTAGGGCCGATGGCTCAAACTGGGGGGATTGCCGCGAGGACAATGTGGCGGAACTGAGGGGCAGCGCCTCCTTCGGGGAGAACCATTGGGTTCCCTTGACCATGCCTAAGGGAATTAAGACTCCCAGGGTGATCAATAACCAACCAAATTTTGCCCATGGTTTCAAATCTGCAAGGTTGCCCGGCCCTTTAGTTTCGTCGAGGGGTTGCCCATTGTTAGCCTCTTCCCAGGGGGGCTTGTCCCCAAATGCCATTGGCTCGATGGGGTCTAAGGGATAGGCTAAACCCTCTGGATCGCTAAACTCCGGGGAAGGGTATAAGTTCAAGGTGTTAAAATCTACATCTTCGAGATCAACGTCACTGAGGTTAAGATCGTTGATATCGTTAAAACTGAGGGATGAGGGGGGAGCCCCTTCTGAGCGATCGGGGGGCGGCAGCGCAGCCGTCTGATAAAGCCAAGTTCCTGAACGTAATAAGCTCTGCAAATCAGTCTTGCGGGGATCAAAAGATTCTGGAGGCATGGGACGAAACTTGGAAAGGGCAAGAACGTTGGAGGTAAAAAATCTCTTCCCTCATCTTACTCCTTTGCTACACGGACACCAGGGTAATTTATGTTTTTTCCAGAGGATCATCCCCTTTTGTGGGCTCAGGGGCTCTCGAAACGGTTTGGAACGTTTTCTGCCTTGGATGCGGTGCAAATTAAGGTTGCGCCCCAGAGTATTACGGGGGTAATTGGCCCCAATGGTGCCGGTAAAACGACCTTGTTTAATTTGCTAGCGGGTTTTGTCCAGCCGGATCGAGGGACGATCGTTTTTCAAGGGAAACCGATTCAACATCTTGCCCCCCATGCACGGGTTCAGCGCGGGATGGTGAGAACGTTCCAACTGACTCGGGTGTTAGCCCGAATGTCTGTATTAGAAAACTTGTTAGTGGCGGCACCCCAGGGGGTGGGAGAACAGATCTGGCAGGTAATTTTTCGTCATGGGGCGATGAATCAACAACAGCGGGAGTTTAAGGCCCAAGCCTTAGCCCTTTTGGAGACGATCGGTCTGGGAGATAAGGCACAGGATCGGGCCGGTACGTTGTCGGGGGGACAACGTAAGCTACTGGAACTGGGCCGGGCACTGATGACCCAACCCCGCTTAATCCTGTTGGATGAACCGGCGGCCGGGGTGAACCCCGCTTTGATTGAGCAACTCTGTGCCCACATTTTGCACTGGAATCGTCAAGGCATTACGTTTTTAATTATTGAGCACAATATGGATGTGGTGATGTCCCTGTGTCAGCAGATTTGGGTCTTGGCGGAGGGGAAAAATTTGGTGAATGGGTCTCCCCAAACGGTGCAAAGTCATCCTGAAGTATTGAATGCTTATTTAGGACAGCCATTAACAGACCATGAGCTTTAGGGGGATTCAGCCTTGGAGAATCTTGGGGTTGAGGGGGTTGTGTATCGCTCTAGGGTTTGTAAGCCGATATTCAGGATCCAGGCCAGCAGGGTGACGACGATCGAACCCGCTAGAATTTTGGTATAAAAAATGCCCATCAATCCGAGGAGTGGCACCCGCAGCCAAGTAATTTTCCAAATGAGGATGGATTGGGGAACAGCCAGGACAATGGCAATTAATATGGATATGCCAACAAATTGTAGGTGCTGGAGTGATAATTCACCGATTTCCAGCACGTTTTCAAAGATATAGACCATCGGAGCGGTTTGGGGCGAACAACGTTTTCTCTACTCGATTAGTTTATCTGTTCCTGCCAGGATTGAATACGCCAGATGCTATATCGTAGTACAATTCGGATTCTTCAAGGGAAGTAAAAATGTATCAAGAAGTCATAGACTTTTGGTTCACCGAGCTTGAACCAAAGCAATGGTGGCAAAAAGACAGTGAACTTGACGCGATGATCCAAAGCCGATTTGGTGCATTACATCGGCAAGCGAGCGCAGGTGAACTTTTTACATGGCGCACCACGGCATTAGGCAATCTGGCGGAAGTCATCGTTCTCGATCAGTTTTCACGCAATATTTATCGTGAAGAACCTGAGTCTTTTGCGTGTGATTCTTTAGCTCTAGAGTTAGCTCAGGTCGCAATATCTAAGGGATTTGATGCTGAATTATCTGAAACGGAACGTGGCTTTCTCTATCTGCCATTTATGCACAGTGAATCTCGGTTAATCCACATTGAAGCACTCAAACTCTTTGAATCTTTGAGTGTTGCCAGGGCTTTTTTAGAATCTGAGCATCACCATAAAGCAATCATCGATCGGTTTGGCCGATATCCACACCGGAATCATATTTTAGGGCGTGAATCTACCGCCGAAGAAATTGAGTTCTTAAAACAACCCCACTCAAGTTTCTAAATCAGCACGATCGTCCTCATCGGCGGCTTGAGGTACAAACCCCAATCCTAAAAA
>JBEAPM010000032.1:0-3815 GCA_041164445.1 Cyanobacteriota bacterium | reverse complement strand
GTGGTGCCTCCACCAATGTCAATCACCATGTTCCCTGTCGGCTCTGCAACAGGTAAACCGGCACCGATCGCGGCTGCTACTGGTTCATCAATCAGGAAAACTTCTCTTGCTCCTGCTTCTCGGGCTGCTTCCTCAACCGCCCGTTTTTCGACCCCCGTTACGCCACTGGGAATCCCGATAACAATACGGGGAGACACTAGGGCCCGTCCTTCGTGAACCCGGCGAATGAAGTGTTTCAGCATTAACTCCGCCGTATCAAAGTCTGCAATGACCCCATCCCGCAGGGGACGCAGAGCCACAATATTACCGGGGGTCCGTCCCAGCATCTTTTTTGCATCTTCCCCCACAGCTAGGGGCAGATTTTTATCTTGGTCAATTGCTACAACAGAGGGTTCTTGGAGGACAATTCCCTTACCCGAGACATAGACCAGGGTATTGGCAGTCCCTAAGTCAATGCCCATGTCCCGCGAGAACGAAAATGAAAAGCGGTTCAAAAAATTACCCACAAGCAGCAATGCTCCAATAGGCGGCTAACGGGTCAAATTTTATTACAAACGTTAACAAAATGGAAGGCTTCTTAACGTAGTTGGTCACGATCGCTTAAATTTTATACAGTTTTAAACTTTTTCTCCGAAGGCTAAAAACCTGCTCTGTAAGCTCAGAATCCTTTGTGCAGAGGGCTTTGGGAGATTATCGATCGCCTCCTGATGGTCTTGGGGGTGGGTGGACTCCGCTAACCGTCTTATCTTTCCGGTCTGAAGGTGGTATAAAGTTGCTTCAAAATGGAGGATGGTGTCTCAATCCGCTACACTCGGTATGTCAGAGTCTTCATTTTGGATGAATACCTCACTATGACATTAAATGTAGTTACCTTAGTAGGCAGAGCTGGCCGAGATCCAGAAGTCAAGTACTTTGAGTCTGGGGCAGTGGTTTGTAGTTTTTCCCTCGCGGTGGATCGTCGCAGCCGCAGTAGTGATGAGCCGGATTGGTTTGAATTAAAAATTTGGGGTAAAACCGCCCAAGTCGCAGCGGACTACGTCAGAAAAGGAAAACAGGTGGGCATCGTGGGTGCCCTGAGTTTTGAGCACTGGATCGATCGCAATACGGGGGCAAGCCGCTCTAAACCGGTGATTCAGGTGTCTACGCTGGAGTTGCTCGGATCCAAGGGGGATATGATGGATCCCAGTCAAATGCCTAACGCGAATGATGAATTTTAGGGAGCCAGTTGGCCCAGAGCGGCAATCAACAGATCAAAAAAGCCGTCTGCATTGACCTGCGTTGCCACCTGAAGGGGGGAATCTGTGCTCCAGGAAATCACGCTGCGGCCTAGGGTCAAGGCACTTTGGGTTTCGATCGCTAGGGTGGCGGGTCGGGTCGTAAATAACTCGGGCTGGAGCAGATAGGCAATCACGCAGGGATCGTGAAGGGGTGGCCCGGCAAATTGACGCTCTAGGGCTTCGGGGCTTTGGGCATAGCTGGCCAGCATGGCTAAGACGGCTTGACTGACGGGGGTCTGCAGAGCTTTGATCCGCTCTTGATAGGGAGGGGATGCGATGACTTGATGGGTTACGTCTAAGCCAATGACTGTGGTGGGAATGTGATACGTCCGCACGCGATCGAAAACAATCTGGGCTGCGTGGGGATCAGCATAGAAATTAAATTCTGCAGAGGGGGTGACGTTGCCCTGGCCGAGGGAACCCCCCATAATCACCAGTTGCTGAATTTGCTTGGCGAGGGGAGGCTCCTGAATCAGGGCGATCGCTAAGTTGGTCAAGGGTCCCAGGGTCGCGATCGTTAAGGGGGTAGGACTATGGCGTAAGGCAGTCATCAAGGCCGTTACCCCAAAGGTAGACTGAGCCTGAATCTGGGGAGGAGGGAGCGTCACGCCGCCGAGACCATCCTGGCCATGAATATCTTCTGCAAAAATTGGCGATCGGAAAATTGGTACGGAACAGCCGGCATAGAGGGGAATGGTGGGACAGTTCGCCAACTCTAGAATCCGTAGTCCGTTGCGACTGGTTAAGGTCACCGGCACATTACCCGCCACCGTTGTCACCCCCTGTAGAGCAAGACGGGGAGAAGCAACCGCCAGCAGCAGAGCGATCGCATCATCGATGCCCGGATCACAATCTATCCACAGGGGAATGGCGGGACTCACGGTGGGGCTCATAGTCAACCTCTGGATTCGTCTGGTCTTCAGCGTGTACTCATTATTTTAGTGATGAGAGTGATGAGACTTCAGTGATGAGGCAGGCAAACCGTATAAAATTCTGAAAATTCTGTATCGACGGCCTGTGCAACTTAAGGGCCAAGATCTGAAATTCTGAGATATAGTTGCACATCGCGTGTATAAAATTCTGTCCCCTAAAATTATCCCTTAAACCTAGGATGTCTACGGTACTTCGCCCAGCCTGGTTTCAACGTTCCTCTCCGATCGTTGCTCCGGCCTTATTGGGTTGTACCCTGGTGCGCCAATTTGCCAATGGCGATCGTCTCCAAGGGCAGATTGTGGAAACGGAAGCCTATGCCCCTGATGATCCGGCTTGTCATGCCTATCGCAAGCGGACAGAGCGCAATGGGGCGATGTTTGCGGCGGGGGGCCAGAGTTATGTCTATCTCATTTACGGGATGTATCACTGTTTTAATGTGGTGACGGATGCTGAAGGCGTGGGCAGTGCGGTTTTAGTCAGAGCGATCGATCTTCAACCCCACCCCCTTTTAGAGCCATTACTGAGCAAAGCTGCGGGAAAGTCGAGAAAATCCCCTCTCTCTCGCTTGGCGGCTGGCCCTGGAAAACTCTGCAAAGCCCTCAGGATCGATCGCACCTTGAACGATCGTCCTCTCACACCGGAGTCAGGTCTATGGCTTGAGTCCCGTTCCTCAGAAGTGGATGAAGCGATCGAATCGGGTGAAGCAGGGGTCGTGCAAACGACTCGCATTGGGCTATCTCAAGGTCAAGAGTATCCCTGGCGCTGGTATTTACAGGATTCTCCTGCTGTTTCCAAACCCTAGCCAGGATGATTCTCCGATGGCAACCGTTTCAGAACCAACACCGCTAAGGGGGGCAGGCACAGGTCAAGGGAATAGGGAAAACCGTGAAATTGCCACTCTTCAGATTGTTTCCCTCCCAGATTCCCCATGTTGCTGCCCCCATATTGCCGGGAGTCGCTATTGAAGAGTTCTTGATAAAAACCAGAGGTGGGGACACCGATTCGATAGTGGGCATGGGGTTGAGGGGTAAAGTTGCCCACGACCACTAAAAAGTCGTCGGAGTCTTGATCGCGGCGTAGAAAGGAAATGACGCTATGACGGTTGTCGTTACAGTCAATCCACTGAAAGCCTGATTCTTCAAAGTCTGCGGTATAGAGGCTGGGTTCCTGGCGGTACAGGGCATTGAGATCTCGCACTAAGGTTTGAATTTGTTGGTGGGGGAGATAATTTAATAAATCCCAATCTAAATCTGCCCACACATTCCACTCGTTCCACTGGGCAAATTCAATGCCCATAAAGAGGGTTTTCTTGCCGGGATGGGAATACATAAAGGTGAGCAAACATCTTAAGTTGGCATATTTTTGCCACTCATCCCCAGACATTTTACCTAACATGGAACTTTTGCCATGCACCACTTCATCGTGGGAGAGGGCAATCATAAAGTTCTCACTGTGGTGATACCACATGGGAAAGGTCAGGTTATTTTGATGATATTGCCGCAGGGAACTTTCCATGCCGAAGTAATCTAAAACATCGTGCATCCAGCCCATATTCCACTTGAGGTTAAAGCCCAAACCCCCAACATAGGTGGGCCAGGACACCAT
>JBEAPM010000031.1:0-9877 GCA_041164445.1 Cyanobacteriota bacterium | reverse complement strand
TAAAGTTTTGCTTAACGGGCTGAAGCCGTTCAAATAGTGCGTCTGGTACGGCAATGGTCACTCTTTGACCCATAACTTCCTCCCTGGTAACGGTATACCCTTATACAATATCCTCTGGGTTACATAAAGAGGAGGGATGGACATAATTTGTTACAGAGGATACTTCTTATTGTGAAAAAGTATGTATAAGGTGCCTCGCAAAATGGCTACTAACTTAAGGCGGAGGAGTGCGGCGCTCTTCTATTAAATTTTTCCGCTTTCAGTGGAAAGCCCGCAAAATCCAAAACGGTTATTTACCGCGAAACCAGATCGCTAAGCCACCGCCGCGTCCCCGTGCCGCGATCGCTTGGTCGGTGATCCAAAAGTAGGTAAAGAAGGCTTGTTTTTTCAGGGGGCTTTGATAAAAGCTCTCCGTCGGTTTGCCGATTCCTCGATTCAGGAGTTGCCAGTTGCCCAAGTGCAGCGTGAGATGATTAAAATCGAAGCCTAGGATGCGCTGGTGATGCAGTTGGGTTGGCCCCGAGAGTTGGAGTTGGCTACCGGCCCATTGCACTCGGTTGTAGACAACTCCTCGTTCTGTTAGCTCTGAGGGTTCGGTAGGCACTGAAAGATCGGTAGAGGAAGTAGACTCAATCCCATAGGTAAGGGAAATCTGGAGCCAAGTGGGGAGAAAGCGACCCTTTCCGAGGACAATGCCGCTACGATTTTGGGCCTTGCGGGTACCGGTAACCCAGCTCAAACGCCAGGTCCCCAGCAGATCTGAATAGCAATAGCGGAATTGATTTGTCTTGGCTGCCCGTTCTTGTTCCAACAGTGCAGTGACGATCGCAGAGGATGGGGGGCAGGCTAAAGTGCGATCGTTGAGGTAGGTAATCACGGATTCCAACACTGAAGGATTTGCCATGGAACTAGGACGGAGGGGCTGAACCATTATAGGTCATCGCACTGAACCCGATCCCTTCACTGCAACACCTTGAGCCTAGATCGTTGAATAAACCAGCGACGGTATTGATTGTGGAGCCAACCTTCCGCCTTGAATTGATTGAGCAATCGGTTGACGGTAATGCGGGCGGAGCCAATGGCATTAGCCATTTGTTGATGTGTCCAGGAAAATTTCAGTTCGATCGTTGAGGGGCTGATTCTTCAGAGAGTAAGGGTTCAGGGGATACCTGTTGAATTGACGTGTCAGTGCAAAAGGAAGGATTAAAAGAGGGATCAAAAGACATGGTTAGAAAAGGAATGGAAGGGTAGGAATAAGGCAAACGACTTCTGCGCCTGGGTAGCAAGGCAGATCTTGTAAGGAAGAGATAGTAAAAAAGTTCTAGTAAAGTAACGCTTACCCTAGGCTTGGCAGTAGGACTTTAATGTCCTGGAGGTCAGTGGTACTCACTCGTTCACCGGAAGGGAACAGACACACATTGGGGGCTTTTTTGCATAACTTGAGGCAACCTACGGGTTCAATCTGAACTTGATGTTGGTATCCTTGTTCTTGAATTTGTGTCTTTAATCCTTCTAGGAGTTGGACACTGCCCCGTTTACGACAACTCCCCTTGGTACAGACCTGTAGTTTCACTGGCGTGGACTTTTCTGCTGCAGCACAGCGATCGTTTATCCGTTTAATGATGGGGACTGCTGCGGCCCAACTAGTGACAATGGCCGGTAAGTCTTCCTGGTCAGGCAAAAGCATCAAGGTTTTAAACCCCTGTTTCTGGGGACGAACCCAGGCTTGCACACTGGAACCGATCTGCAGCTTATTTTGCAGGGAGTAACCTAAAACCTTGGGAATATCTAGGGTAATGACGGTATCCGTCAGTTGGAGATTGAGAGACTTAAGTCGTCCTTTCCGGTTGGTCTGGAGTGCAGCACATTGCCCTTGAAAGCGCAGTACAGCAGAACTATTCTCACTGTCAATCGGGGGGATGGGGGCGTTGACTCCGGAGGAATGGGTGGAATTTAAAGGAGAATTCATAAACGGCAGTGGTGTAAATTAGCTGGGTAACGTCCAGCAGTGTTCTAGGGTTGCTAAGCAGTCTTGACGTGAGGCGGTGAGGCGGTACAGGACACGCTGAAACTGCAGAATTTCTAAGGGGGTTTTGCAGTCTACTTGCAAGGGTTGTCCACACTGACATTGACAACTAATCTCCAATTCCTGAAGACGGTGATAGATATTCCAGCGGGTGACAATATCGATCGCGGCTTGGGCGGATCCGGCGGATAAATTCCAGTTTGAGTAAGGCATGGGTATAGGGATTTTAAGACGTTGTTGAAGATGTTAAAGACGTTTTCTGAAGGAAGCACGGGGATGAAAGCCAGTGAAAGTGTGCCGGTTCCACTGGCAGATCTCTAGAGAGAGGAGAATCTTGAAAACTCAAGCTATGGCGTTGTTTGACTCAGGCCGATCGTTAAACTGTCCTCCGCAAGGAAGTGATGGTTATGGAAGACCCGATCTTCTGTTTTGAGTAAGAGTTGCTCGTAGAGATACCGGGTTGCCCGATCCCCTAGGCTTTCCGCTTGAGAGGCTAATCGGCGTAGCAGTGCAACGATCGTTTGTTCTGCGGCTAAGTCATGTTCCAGCATTTGGCGGGCGGTAAAAATACCATCGGGTTCAGGGCTGAAGTAGCACAGTTCCGCTAGGCGGGCAAAACTGGTGACGGGTACACCGCCCAAGCCATTGAGCCGTTCACCAATTTCATGGACATGTTCCCGCACTTGGTTGTGGGCATCGTGAAACCAACTGTGCAGCATATAAAACTCACTGCCTTGAACGACAAAGTGATGCTTTTGGTACTGCAACTGCAACCCCTGCAAACTGGCGAGGGTAATATTGAGCCCTTCGCAAATGGGCGTTGTCGTGGCAAGTTCCAAGGCAATGGGATTTGTACGGACTTCTCCCCAGGTTTGCTGAGGAGAGGTTGCAATAACGGTCATACAGTTACCGATCTAAAGGTTATCAAGAGTGAAGGGGGACAAGCCCCCGGGTACCCAGGCTCCCATAAGCATTTGGTGGTGTTCTGGGTAGGTTTGCGAGGCTTAAGGCAAGACTTAATGCAAATCTTTTTCAATAAGCTCTGGAGATAGCTTAGAGCTTATTGTGATTTTTTGTCAATAAGCCTGAAAAAAAGGGCTTTCCACTGAAAGCGAAAAAATTTAATGGAGGAGTGGGTAGCCGAAATGGGACAAACCAAGGGCAGGAAGAGCTAGTTACAGGGCTTCTCATCATTGCGACGATCTAACCTAATCTTTAAGAGCTTCGAGAAGACCAACGCTCTGTCCCCCGTCGTGTTGGGGTGCCTTGGGGGGTAAATGCCCAGATCTTCTGTTTATGCTGTGGGCCAGAGCTGATATGTAGTGGTCTCTGCTCTCCGTAGTAGTAGAGCGAATCAAAGGGTAAGGGTTGATCCACAATCCACTGCACCACAGTATCGCTTGAACAGTTCCGAATCCGAAAGTCAACGGCGGCCCCCAAGCGATCGCAAAAATACTTTCCCTTGCGATTGATCTCGTGGGCCATGTGTTGATCGTGATGAGGAGCGACCCGTCCATTTTTCAGCCCGGTTTCTGGATCCTTCTGGGCTAAAAAGCGCTTTAAGTCCACTGAACAAAATCCATAGGTTAGCTCAAACTGATCTCGACCAAAGTGGTCAATGATGGGATCCACTAGCTCAGTGCAGAGGGATTTCAGGGCTTCAAAAGACTCCAGCGATCGGGGAAAGGGATCAATAGAATCACGATAGCGCTTGTAGGTCTGGGTACAAGTACAGAGATCTCCTAAGGTTAGATAACGTCCTAGGGGGAAGGCAGTCCTGTCCAAGTGATTGCTCATAACATCTCAAGGCCGGGGGGCGGGATGGCTGTTCGCTGCTATCTTGATTACCATAAAAAGGCGTTTCTTCTTTGTTTTGATGCCCTTAATCTCCTCTGCAACCCGCTTGACCCTGCTTGTCCTGACGATGGTGAGCCTCTTCAACTTGACTAAAGGGAGTACGGGAAATCCGGTTCTGGCACAGTCTCCAGAGGATCGGGGGTTTCAAGAAATTCAACCCAATCCCCCCGCCAAGGAAGCGATCGTCGTGTAGCCTTAGTGATGGGGAACAGTGCCTATGAAACCATTAGTCCCCTGCAAAACCCGGTGAATGATGCCCAGGGTATGACCCAAGCCTTGACGGATGTCGGTTTCGATCGGGTGATTACGATGCCAATCTCGAAGAGATGCGACAGGCGGTGGACGACTTTGTTGCCTATGCCACACCTTTTGCCTTTGGCGAGACCATTACTCCTGCCGTCGTGAACTACAACAGTGCTGATCCCTACGGCACAGTACCGATCGCTGCCTCTCGCCAGAGTCCGATCGCGGTTAATGCCTTATATCCCAATCGTTGGGGACTCTTTGGGTTGCACGGCAACGTCTGGGAGTGGGTGGCGGATCAGTACCACCGTTCTTACCAGGATAAACCGGGGTACTTAATGGTGGAGGGTTCCATTGCCTGGACAACCTTAACAGGCATGACTGCAGCCAGTCCCCGTGTACTGCGGGGGGGATCCTGGAATCATGGGGCGAAGGCTGCCCGCTCGGCGGCCCGAGGGTGGATCAACAGTACTGAACGGAAGTCTGATATTGGCTTTCGGGTAGTGCTAGGGCGCGTTAACAATTAAGTCCAGTTCCTGACGGACTCGAGATGAGGAGAGCTAAGTGAGGAGGACTTGCAGTTCTCGAATCGTTTGTATTAACGCCGTCGCGGCCGCCTCCACCTCAGCATCCGTTGTGAACTTCCCCAGACCAATGCGCAGTGCCCCTTCAATGAGGGGGTCGGGTAACTGCATCGCTTGCAGAACCGGAGAAGGGGCGATCGTTCCACTCGCGCAGGCCGAACCAGTAGAGAGGGCGACTTGATGGCGGAGCCGGGCAATGATGGCACTGTTGGGAATACCGGGTATGGAGATATGCAGGTTACCGGCTAACCGATGCCTGGGGTTGCCATTGATCACGAGATCCGGAATCCCTTGCTGGAGACGATCCTGGAGGGTGTTTCGCTGTGCGGCAATGCGTGATTCATCCCTGAGCATTTCCTGGTCACGCAGGGCGCAGGCCTCCCCCAGTCCGACAATACCCGGCAGGTTCAATGTACCCGGCCGCAGGCCTTGTTGTTGACCACCCCCGTAGAACAGACCCTCTAGGGGATAGTCTTGGCGTTTGATTAATGCCCCAATGCCTTGGGGGGCGTAGAATTTATGGCCGGAAAGGGTGAGTAAACTGATCTGCCAATCTTGAAAGTGAAGGGGGATTTTGCCCACGGCTTGGGATGCATCACAGAGGAAGGGCACCTGATAGCGGTGAGCGATCGTTCCAATCTGTTCTAGGGGATAAACGGTACCGACTTCATTATTGGCGGCCATAATGCAAAGTAAGTCTAGACCTCGTTGGCAAAGGGTTTCGATCGCGGTTAGGTCAAGATTAGCTTGGGGGTCAACGGGAATGAGGCTGAACTGGATGCGTCCTTGCTGGTGCAGTGTTTTACAAAGATCCAGAACGGCTTTGTGCTCGACACTGGAGATGGCGATGTGGGTTGAGCGTCCTTGTTTTTCCCGGTGTAAAACCGTGCCCTGAATCGCTAGGTTGAGGCTTTCGGTGGCTCCAGAGGTGAAGATAATGTCCTGGGGATTGCACTGGATCAGGTTGGCAATCTGTTGTTTAGCCACATCTACGGCAGCTCTTGCTCGATCGCCAATCTCGTGATCGATGCTGCTAGCGTTACCAAAGTGATCGCTCATGAATGCTATGACTTTTTCAGCCACTCGGCGATCGGTGGGGGTAGTGGCGTGGTAGTCAAGGTAAATCACTGTGTCGGAGGGAGATGAACTAGGGACAAGACTATTATGCTTGTCTGCGGAACACTCGAATTGGGGTGGGTAAGGATAAGAACGATCGTTGCGGGGATCAATGCTGAGGCGGCGCGGTTTGTGGCGTTGTCTTTGGGGGATGAGGCTCGCTATGAGAACCAATGCGAGCAAGCTGTAGTGTGTTGTCAAAGATGCGATAAATCAGAACCAGGTCAGGTGTTATATGACAATCACGAAACCCAACCCAATTTCCAGTTAATTGATGATCAGCATATTTCGCTTCAAGTGCTTCGCCTCTTTGAATTCTGGAGATAACATTTCCCACTTCTAAAATATCAGGAATTGGCTTTTTGGTGATTTTTTTGAAATCTTTTTTAAATTAAGATGAATACTCAAGGCAATACATGATTAACTTTACCTTCAGTTAATTCCAGGAGTAGCGTATTAATGGATTCAGATTTTTGACCTTTGCCCTGAATTAGCTCATGCATCGCGGCGATCTGGGTAAAAGCGATTTTAGTGTCAGAATCGATACGAATACTCAATTTAATGGAAGAGTGCTCTGGGCGTACTCTGCCTCGCCGCTGTGCCGTCCTCACGTTAAACTAGCCATACAACGCAGATCCCCCCCTGAAATTGCCCATGTCTCAACCTCTCGATATTCTCCTGATTGTTCTGGATACGCAACGGGCGGATCGCCTTTCCTGCTATGGCTATGAAAAACCTACGTCTCCTCATTTAGATGCTTTTGCCCAAGCGGGTACCCGCTTTAGCAAAGCGATCGCTCCCGCTCAATGGACAATTCCTTCCCATGCGTCCCTCTTTACGGGGCTCTATCCTTCATCTCATGGGGTTTTGCAATCTTACTCTGTCCTTCCTCAGGACATCCCAACCCTAGCGGAACGGCTGCAGAACGGGGGCTACTTTACGGCAGGGTTTTGCAATAATCCCTTGGTGGGCATTATTAATAATGGGCTACGGCGAGGCTTTTACAGTTTTCTTAACTACAGTGGCTGGCTGACGGATCGCCCGAATCAAGCTGGGGTGCGATCGGGGTTGGTGGGGCGCTACCGTCAGTTCTTTAAGCGCAATCTGGCGGCTGGACTGCGCTGGTTCCAAGATGCTTTTGCCCGTTCGGAATGGTTATTGGCCCTGTCTCTAACCCCGTTGATGGTTCCCCTTTGGCAAACGGCGCTGAGTTTTAAGGGCAATACGGCTCGATCGCTTCAGGATGTGGCCAAACTACTCAAAGACCGACGGGGTGTGGCAGCGGATCAGGGGATTTTTGCTTTTGTGAATTTAATGGGGGCTCACATGCCCTATCATCCGCCCCTCTCCTATATTGAACGGTTTGCACCGCAAGTACTAAACGATCGCTCTGCCCAGGTGTATCTGCGCCAATTTAACAGTGATGTCTACGGCTGGTTAGCACCTTTAGCGGGCAAATTAGATGAACATCAAAAAGAAATTTTAGATGGAATGTATGATGCAGAGGTTGCCTATCAAGATGAGTTACTAGGGCAATTTTTTGAACAACTTCGCCAAGGCGATCGACTGGAGAATACCCTAATTATTATTTGTTCTGATCATGGGGAACATTTAGGGGAAAAGCAATTTATGGGGCACTCTTTGACGGTCTATAATGAGTTAGTACAGGTTCCCTTAATCATCCGAGATCCCCGTGGCATCTTTCCGGCTCAGCATACCGAAGAAGCGATCGTTTCTACCCGTTGTTTGTTTCACAGCATTCTCAATGCCGCCAATTTAGCCAGCGAGTCTGAACAGACCTTTGCGATCGAAGAAACCTTAAAACAGACCTATAATCAACCTGTCTTTTCTGAAGCCGTTCCACCCCAAAATGTCATCAATTTGCTGAAAAAGCGACAACCCGAACTCATTCGCGATCGAGCTTGCGATCGACCTCGCCGTGCGGTTTGGATGGGGCCCCATAAGTTAATTTATCAGGATCATCCGATCCAAATGCACAGTGGCATTGAACTTTATGATGTGGACAATGATCCCCAGGAAAGTGTAAATCTGCGGGATATTTTGCCTGAGAATGTGGAAGTCTTACAGGACTGTTTAGCCGCCTTTTGTGAAGAAAATCCTAGTGGAGTGAATGCAATTCTCGGTGAAACACGAGCGATCGGCTTTGATGATCCGGAGGTGCAAGATCGCTTACGGGATTTAGGTTACCTAGAGGATTAATGGGTTTGCACCAGCACTGCGGATTTTCCCGTGGCTTTGGGCATGAGGGGATAATCATCGGTTTCTTCAAAGCTAATGGGCTCATTGCGGGTCAGGGCTTTGAGACCATAAAAGGCGTTCATAATGCCACACAGCAAGATTGCTCCGCTCCGTAAAGTGAAGAGCGATCGGAAAATCCGGCGCAGCACTGCCCCCACACTGAAAACCGATCGCCACAGGGTACGATGGGCGGCTAAAAGTTCGGGTGCTGTCATGTGCTGGGGAGTAAAGGTGACGTTATAGCCGTTAAAAAATTCCCAGCCTAAACCGGGGCGCAACCGATCGTTTTCCAAGAGTTTGGCATAGGCGCGAGTGCCCTTAAAGGGAGTCAAAATACTTAAAAAGGGCACATCCACCCCAATTTCCTCAATTTGCTTAGCCATGTCTCGAATACTGTCGGGAGTATCTCCATCCAATCCGGAGATAAAACCCGCCATGACGCTAATGCCCCGATCGTGTAGTTTTTTGATTTTAGTGTGGTAATCTTCAACTTTATTTTGACGTTTTTCGGCATCAATTAAAGAAGCATGACCGAAGGATTCCAGACCAAAGAAAATACCAATACAGCCGGAATCTCGCATCAGATCTAACAGTTCATCATCCTGGGTAATATCCAAACTGGCTTGGGTTAGCCACCACTTTTTGAGGGGAATCATTTCCCGGAGCAGGGCTTTGATGTAGGGACGATTAGCGGTTAAATTATCATCCCAAAACCAAACTAATTTGCGTTGCCACCACCAGGGAAAATCGTTGTAGCCAATATCCTTTAGGACGGCAGCAATGGGACGGGTGCGAAAGCCTGGATTGAGGGTGGGAACGGTACAAAAGGAGCATTGAAAAGGACACCCACGGGTGGCTTGAACGACGCGACGAACAACGTACTGAGGGGGCAAGAGATCATAGCGGGGGGTAGGGATGTCCGTGAGGGGTAAGGAGGTACCGTGATATTGCCGCTGTAGCTGTTGATCTTCAATATCCTGCCAAATCTTCGACCACACCGATTCCCCTTCCCCGATGACCACACTATCCACAAATTGCAAAGCTTCCTCGGGGGCAAAGGTGACATGGGGCCCACCCGCGATCGTAATTTTGCCCCGCTGACGGAAAGCTTGGGCGAGGCGGTAGGCTTCCGGGGCAAAGCCACTGAAAAAGGACAAGACAATGACATCGGCATCACTCTCGAAATCGATCGGCTCAACCTGCTGATGGATGACCCGCACCCTGTGGTGAGCCGGAGTGAGGGCCGCTAAATGGATTCCCGTGAGGGGGGGAACAAAGTGGGCCTCATGACCTTTTTGGTACCGTTGAATATAGACAATGATGATGTCAATTTTCATGGTTCTACCTCGATCGGGAAGGTTTTAGAGGGCTTATTTCACCCCTGAGAGTCACTCCCCCGGCTATCCCTTCAAGACCCTTCAAGGCAGGGAAATACGGTCAAAGTGCCCTCCCCCAGGGTAGTTCATCGGCAGATTCAGTTTCATGCAGACAAGCTAAAGATTTTGTGGATTATGCCGACGCTCTGGAACAGCCACTACCCCGTCAGGCTACGCCTGCCACCCCTTCAGGGAAGGGGAATATGAAGGTTTTGTGGATGATTTCTAAGGCGAGTCACTACCCCGTCAGGCTGCGCCTGCCACCTCTTCAGGGAAGGGGAATATGAAGGTTTTATAGATGATTCCTAGGGCAAGTCACTACCCCGTCAGGCTGCACCTGCCACCCCTTCAGAGAAGGGGAATATGAAGGTTTTGTGGATGATTCCTAGCGAGTCACTACCCGTCAGACTGCGCCT
>JBEAPM010000030.1:0-17611 GCA_041164445.1 Cyanobacteriota bacterium | reverse complement strand
ATCCTATGAAAATCCTTAAGATTCAGACGTTACGTGGTCCTAACTATTGGAGTATTCGCTACCACAAGCTCATTGTTGTCCGTTTGGATCTAGAGGACTTAAACGATCGCTACTCGGATCAAATTCCAGGGTTTCATGAAGGTTTAATCAAGGTTTTGCCGAGTCTAGAAGAGCATTTTTGCTCGCCGGGTTGCCGGGGTGGCTTCTTGCAACGAGTCAAGGAAGGCACCTTAATGGGTCACATCATGGAGCATGTGGCTCTAGAATTGCAGGGCATGGTGGGCATGAAGGTCGGCTTTGGTCGTACCCGCGAGACGGCCGATCGCGGAGTCTATCAAGTTGTTTTTGAATATGAAGATGAACGGGCGGGACGTTACACGGCTCGGGCTGCTCTACGCATTTGTCGGAGCATTGTAGATACCGGTAGTTATCCTCAGGCAGAATTAGAGCAGGATTTACAAGAACTCGCAGAAATCTGGGAAGAAGCGCCCCTTGGCCCCAGCACCGAATCTATTGTCAAGGAAGCGGAAGCTCGCAATATTCCTTGGATGTTAGTGCCTACCCGATCGATGATTCAGTTTGGCTATGGCGTTTATCAACGGCGCATTCAAGCCACCCAAACCGATCATACCGGTATCCTAGGGGTTGAGCTTGCCTGTGATAAGGAAGGCACGAAGCAAATTTTGCAGGAGTTTGGTATCCCCGTGCCCCGGGGAACCGTCATTTACTACTTTGATGAACTTCAAGAAGCGATCGACTCCGTGGGCGGCTATCCCATCGTTATTAAGCCCTTAGACGGGAATCATGGCCGGGGCATTACCTTAGATATTCATACCTTTGCCGAAGCCGAAACCGCCTACGATGTTGCCAAGGAAGCCGCCAAGACCCGAGGGGTGATTATCGAGCGCTACTATACGGGGCGTGATCACCGAGTGTTAGCGGTTAACGGTAAAGTTGTTGCCGTGGCTGAGCGCGTTCCAGCTCATGTGGTGGGGGATGGTAAATCCACTATTGAAGAATTGGTGGACGAAACCAACCGGGATCCCCGGCGGGGCGATGGACACGATAATGTCCTGACTAAAATCAAAATCGATCGTAATACCTGGAAACTGTTGGAGCGCAAAGGTTATACCCTCAACACAGTATTAGACAAAGGGGAAATGTGCTATCTGCGGGAAACCGCTAATCTGAGTACCGGGGGTATTGCGATCGATCGCACCGACGAGATTCATCCCACGAATCGCTGGTTGGCGGAGCGGGTCATTAAAATTATTGGTCTAGATATTGCGGGGATGGATATTGTTACCGATGACATTTCCAAACCTTTAAGTGAGACCGATGGCGTGATCGTAGAAGTGAATGCAGCGCCAGGATTTCGGATGCACGTTCATCCCAGTGTGGGGACTCCTCGCAACGTAGCGGCTCCCGTCATCGATATGATTTATCCCCCCGGAACCCCGAGTCGTGTTCCCATTGTTGCCATCACCGGGACTAACGGCAAAACCACCACGACTCGCCTCACCGCCCATATCTTCCGGCAAACCGAGAAAGTTGTGGGTTATACCACCACGGATGGCATCTATATTGGTGAGTATTTGGTGGAAGCTGGAGACAACACCGGGCCCCAAAGTGCCCGGACAATCTTAAACGATCCCACCGTAGAATTTGCTGTCCTCGAAAGTGCGCGGGGGGGAATTTTACGATCGGGTTTAGCCTTTGATCAGTGTGATGTGGGCATTGTCTTAAATGTTGCGGCGGATCACCTGGGGCTAGGGGATATTAACACCATTGAACAAATGGCTCACCTCAAAGCCGTGGTGGCGGAAACCGTTCATGCTGAGGGCTATGCCGTTCTCAACGCAGAAGACGACTTGGTTGCGGCCATGGCGGAGCGGGTTCGCTCTAAAGTTGCTTACTTTGCCCTTAATCCTGATCATCCTCGCATTCAAGCCCACCTGCAAGCCGGGGGGTTAGTTGCGGTGTGTGAAGATGGTTTTATTACCCTACGTCGAGGGGATTGGCTGGAGCGGGTGGTTGAAGCGAAGGACTGCCCCGTTACCCTTGCGGGAATGGCTCCCTTTATGATTGCCAATGCCCTGGCGGCGACCTTGGCTGCTTTTATCCAGGGCGTTACCATTGAGCAAATTCGGAGGGGACTTAAGACTTTCCGGGCCTCCGCTGATCAAACTCCTGGGCGGATGAACCTGTTCAACATGGGGCGTTTCCATGCCTTAGTGGATTATGCCCACAACCCTGCAGGCTATGAAGCACTATCCAAGTTTGTAGACAACTGGCAGGGTAAACGGATTGGGGTGATTGGGGCCCCTGGCGATCGTCGGGATGAAGATTTTCTGGCCCTAGGGCGCTTATCGGTCAATATGTTCGATCGCATGATTATTAAAGAAGATGACGATACCCGAGGTCGTCCCCGAGGAGATGTAGCGGATCTGATTGCCAAAGGGATCGATGAGGAAATGCCCCAGGCTCATTATCAAATTATCTTGGATGAAACCGCTGCTATTGGTGATGCTTTAGATAATGCAGAAGACGACAGTTTAGTGGTAATTTTGCCAGAAAGTGTCAGTCGGGCTATTCGTCTCATTCGCGATCGTAATCCGGTTGAAGGTTAAGGTTCCTACCTTTAGGCATTGCTTTTTTTAGTCATGAAAATTTAATGGAAGAGTGCGGCGTTCTGGGCAACACTCTTCCGCCTTAACTTTGTAGTCTAGTGATGGGGGGCAGCTTCTTCCCCTGCCGCCATTTCTAGTCTTGCTGAGCAATTTTAAATCATAAAAATGAGCGATCAAAAAGCAGTGGATCCAACACCGGGAGCGATCGTTTCCCCCGGTTCAGATCGGAAGCTATCTACCCTATTGGCAATTCTGGTCTTGATTTTGGGAACCTTAGCCTCTTCTTCCGGGGCTATTTTTGTCAAGATTAGTGAGTTTGAGTTAGGCCCCTTTGCCACCATTTTTAATCGCTTTTGGCTGACCACCTTGGCCTTAAGTTTTTGGCTCACCATTGATTTTTGGCGGCAAAGCGATCGAGAGGATGAGCAGGGTCAGCCTTTCGCTACCGCCTCAATCCTGAGCTTTCCGGGGAAGGAGTGGCCCTGGCTACTGCTGTCCGGTGTGGCCCTAGCGGGGGATTTATTACTGGCAGCCTGGGCCCTCACCCAAACCACCGTGGCCAACGTGACCATTTTGAACAATTGTTCCCCCCTCTTTGCCAGTACCGGGGCCTGGTTACTCTGGGGGAAGCATTTTGATAACCGCTTTAAACTGGGCATGGCCCTGGCCCTTTGCGGAGCAATTTTAATTGGAACCGGCGACTTTCAAATTGCTCCTACCCACGCTTTTGGTGATTTAGCCGCTATTCTAGCGGCCTTCTGCTTTAGTCTCTATCTGCTCTGTATCGAGCGCTTACGCAATTATTTATCTACGATCGCTATCCTCTGGGGGAGTAGCGCGATCGCTGCGGTCTTTACCTTTCTAGTAACTGCTTGGGTAGAGCCGGAGTGGTTCCCCCTCAGTGTCCAAGGATGGCTCGCAATTCTTGGCTTAGCCCTCATTAGCCAAATTGTGGGACAGGGACTAGTGACCTATAGCCTGAAAAGAATTTCTGCTGGGGCTGTAGCCACCACCTTTCTCTTAGAACCCGTAACCCCCGCCATTGCAGCATGGTGGCTCTTTGCCGAACACCTCTCCCTGAGCAATGCTCTAGCCTTTGGGGTAGTGGCCATCGGTATTTATTTAGCAGTTTCTAGTCCCTCAGCCCTAGACACCGGGGAATTGGCAGGGGGAATTATTCTCGAACCAGCGGAAGTCTGCCCCATTGACCCCAGAAACGGTCTGGAGGATCGGGAGACGTGACCAGCTACCTGCTCTACCTGGCTAGCTTAGTGGGCATTTACACCCTCTTTAGCTGGGGGTTAAACCTGCAATGGGGCTATGCTGGACTGCTCAATTTTGGTCATGCCGCGTTTATGATCGTGGGAGCCTACACAACGGTCTTACTCAATTTACGAGGTTTTCCCCTGCTTCTGGCGGTCTTGGGGGGGATGCTGGCGGGAGCGATCGTGGGGGGGCTAATGGGCATGGCCACCCTGCGCTTACGTCAAGATTATCTGGGTATTGTCACCATTGGCTTTGCCGAAGCCTTACGGATTATGGCCCTCAATGAAGCCTGGCTAACCCAAGGTAGTCAAGGTCTGGTCGGCTTCGATCGTCCCCTGCAAAGTATGGACTTTGAGCCGAATCTGCTCCTGCGTCTTGCCCTAATGATCCTCTGGACAACTCTGAGCATTGGAGTGTTGCGGGGGTTAATCCGCTGGGGCAAAAGCTCCTCTAGGGGAACTAGACGTTGGCGATGGAGCATTGCGATCGGCCTGGGGGGACTTGCTCTGGGACTTTACTGCGCCACCACCTATGCCCTGTACTACTACACCTGGGTTCCCGGATACCGTCGATCGGGCTTGTTACTGCTACTCTGCCTCTGTCTTGCGGGCATCCACTGGGGGATGACAACTCTCCTCGCTTCTCCCTGGGGGCGCATTGTCCAAGGCATTCGAGAAGATGAGGAAGTGATCACAGCGGTGGGTAAAAATGTCTTTCGCTACAAATTACAGGTGTTAATGCTGGGGGGAGCGATCGCTGCCTTGGCGGGAGCCTTTTATAGCTGGCACTTGGGCAGTGTTTTTCCCGATCACTTTAAGCCTCAACTCACCTTTGATGCCTGGACGATCGTCATCCTGGGGGGAGCAGGTCATCCTTTGGGGCCTCTGTTGGGAGCCCTCCTCTTTTGGGGCTATGAAAGTCTCAGCCGGTTTATGTTTGTGGGCTGGGGCGATGCCCGCCTAGAAGCCCTACGTTTATTAGGGGTGGGGGTAATTCTGATCTTACTGATGCGCTGGCGACCCCAGGGGCTCCTCGGCACCGATGAACCTTAGCTAACCCTTCAAGAAGCGAAAGAGCTTAAAACTTTACATAAATTAAGACTGATTCCTGAATCTTGCCAGACAATAGACACGGTATAGCTCAATACGAATCAGCCTAGGTTCGGTGGTTGCTTTCGCTGGAAAGGGCTTCAGCGGAGGATTCTCTTGGTCTTTATCTTGTTTATGACCCGTTATGTCCGGCTCTTTGCTCACCCTTCCCTGTCAACGGATTTCGCCCAGTATCCTAGAGACCTTGGGGCAAGCTTGTACCGTCTTTAGCGATCGCTTGGGCACTGGAGAATTGCTAACATCTGAGCATTTTCCAGCTTACAGTTCCATTGCCGAGACTCGCCAACGATTTTGGTTGCTTTGGCACGATCGCTTTCGTGCGCTGGTGATCGCTTCCCCCCAGGCCGATGCCTATGATCTGCAGATGAGCTTTGACCCCAAAGTCATTGGGGCTTGGATCCGCCAGTTAAATACCTGGTATCCCGATCATGACCTTTGGCAGCATTACCCCGATCTGCTGGAGGGAATGAAGCGCAGAGCCAAGAATGATGCTGGTTACCAAAGTGAGTTTACCTTGCTCTTGGTCAGGCATTCGTCCAGCGCTACTGCGCCACCCCCTCAGCGGAGTCTGCCTTCTCCCCCGTTGCCGGAACCCCGGAACCCCGCCGAGATCAGTGTCCAGGAAAGTTGGGCCCAGGTCAGTCAATCCCCAGACCTCAGCACCCAAGAAGTCGCCCAGTTTCCGGTGTGTCAACCCATTGCCCTTGCCTTGCAGTGGCGGGTCGATCAGGATCGCCTGATTAGCCGGGTCTCGGCCCTCATCCGCCAGAGTTTAGATTTAGATGTCATCCTGCGCACCGCGATCGACGAAGTTCGTAAACTCCTACGGGTGGAGCGGGCGATCGTCTATCGTCTAAGCCCATTGTTTGAAGTCATCTCGTTGCCGACGGATGAAGCGGTGTGTGTGCTCACCCCCGATCAATTTCTCGCCTTTGAATCTATCAGTGATCCTAACCTGCCCCCCGTCATTGCCACCGATCGTCCCCCTGATCTGATCCACCTTAAATCCGACTGGGAGTTGTATCACCAGGGCGTGGCGGTGGCCATACCGGATGTACAACTGCACTACCACCAAAACCCAGACATTCTCCACACCTTAGCTCAAATGCAAGTCAGGGCTCGGTTGACCTTGCCGATCCTGGTACAGGGAAACCTCTGGGGACTGATGACCCTGCATCAATGTTATGGCCCTCGCCCTTGGTTGGCCGATGAACAAGAAAGCTTGCAGCATATTGCCGAGCACTTGGCGATCGCAGTGTATCAAGCTGAACTGTATCAGCAACTACAACAACAGAAACAAACCCTAGAGCAACGGGTACAGGAATATACCCAGGAACTGCGAGATGCCCTCTTAGTGGCCCAGTCTGCCAATCGTGCTAAAAGCGAGTTTTTGGCCACCATGAGCCACGAATTGCGAACCCCCTTAACCTGTGTGATTGGCATGTCCTCCACGTTATTGCGCTGGGCCTTTGGCCCCCTGAGCGATCGTCAGCGTCAATATTTACAAACCATTCACGATAGTGGCGAACAACTGCTCAATGTCATCAACGACATTTTAGATTTATCCCAATTAGAAGCCGGGAAAGTGATCTTAGACTTCCGCACCTTTTCCCTGATCCAACTGGCCCAAACCTGTCGGCAACTCTTTAGTCATAAAGCTCAGCAAAGCAACATCGAACTGAAAGTCGAGATCAAACTGACCCCCCCTCAAGTTAATTTTCGGGCAGACTACAAACGCCTACAGCAAATTCTCTGTAATCTACTCAGTAACGCCTTAAAATTTACCCCAGCCGGTGGAGAAGTCATCCTGCGGGTATGGCGACAAGGGGGACATGCCCTTTTTTCGGTGGAAGACACCGGTATTGGTATTGCCCCCAGTGAGCAAGCATTGCTTTTCCAAAACTTTCAACAGTTAGATGCTTCCCATCGGCGGCAATATAGCGGCACAGGCTTAGGTTTAGCCCTGACCAAGCAGTTTGTTGAATTGCATGGCGGCAAAATTCAAGTGGAATCGGCCCTAGGGTGTGGTTCCAAGTTTACCGTTTATCTCCCCGATGCCCCTGTAGCCAGCCCACCCTTAGAGCCCTTGCCTGAAGACAAATCCTTTCATCAGCCCCCCAAAGGGCAAGTCCTCTTACTGGAAAATGAAGAAAGTACGGCCACCTTAATCTGCGAACTGTTGACGGTGTCTGGGTATCACGTTATTTGGCTGATGGACAGTGACACGGTGGAGGATCAATTGAATATTCTCGCCCCCTTCCTGGCGATCGTTAACCTGGAACTGCTGCCCCCCGATTACTCCCTCCTCACCCTCTTGCGAGACCAATATCAGACCCCTGCGATCAAATTCCTCGGACTCGTGCCAGACTCCCTGGATGTTGAAGGTTGTGAAGTCTCCCTGGATTTTTGTTTGAATAAACCTTTAGCGGCAGAAAAGCTGATGGCGGTGATCAACAGCCTAGGTGAGGCGGCCCAGCCCGGTTAGGGAGCGCAAAAAACGCTGGCTTTGGAGATCTCTATCCTCTGCTGGTGGCAGGGTAAGCAACTTTAGGGCATTTCGATTAACTGCGGCGGCATAGCCTCCCGCCCATCATTCCTATTCTTGTGGGGATACTCCAGCAAAATTTGTAAGTTTTCGAGATACCCTTTGCAATTTTGGCTTCTACCGTTGAGGACTAGTCTGCTGAGGGGCTTTGTTGCATGATTCACCCACGGTCAAATCTGTCTTGAGGTAATCTTCTCCTAGTATTAAACTTCAACCTTGTAGCTATCAGGCTTAGCGATCTGAATCATCCGATTAAGCGCAGCACATTTGATGAATAGTTCCACCGCTTGGTTGTCAAATTTACGAGTACTCAGATTGCCGCCAAAAATTGTTTTGAAACGAAACATGGTAGTTTCAGCAATCGACCGACGATGATAGCCAGAATAGCGCTTCCAGCGTTTACGTCCATACTGACGAATCGAGCGTAGATTCTCGTCACGGGGATGTGGCGTGTCCTTGCCTTCCTGCCAAATGACTGCATCTTTGCGCGGTGGAATCACTGCTTTAGCTCCTTTGGCGGCAATCTCATCATAGCAATGCCGATGGTCGTATGCCCCATCGGTTGAAACTTGTCCTATCGGCTCGGGAATGGCTTCGAGCACATCCTTGAGCACTTCACCATCATGGAAATCATTGGTTGTCGCTACTGCTCCCAAAATTTCGCCCGTTGCTTCATCCACTCCCAGGTGCAGCTTCCGCCAGGTGCGGCGCTTGCTCACTCCGTGTTGACGGGTTTTCCATTCCCCTTCTCCATACACTTTCACCCCCGTTGAGTCCACCACGACATGGCGAACCCCATCCTTGGGTAAAACAGGTAGTTGAATCGATAGTTTTCCCAATCGCCGGGACAGTGTGCTGTGGTCTGGCACCGGTAGGTAAATTCCCATCGCCTCGAAAATCGATTCGAGAAAGCCTTGACACTGCCGTCCAGGTAGACGATAGACGGCTTTGATGGTCGCCATCGTTTGAATGGCAATGTCGCTGTAGAGGACAGATGCGCCTGGCTTGCCGCTCAACTCTTCGACGACCCACTGCTCTAAGATGGATTCTTCGATCCAGAAGCTGAGGCTTCCTCTTTGTTTAAGTCCAGCGTTATACTCAGACCAGTTGCGGATGCGGTATTTAGGTTTCATGGCACGTTGTTGTGTAGGTAACTACAACATACCATTCCTCTTCCCTCCGCAACCCCTCTTCATGCAACAACGCCATTCTTCTCTAACCTTAACCGGAGTTGGGTCTGTTCAAGTTGGCATGACGATAGCTCAAGCCCAACAAGCCGCAGGTGTCCGACTCAGTCCAGGACAAGCTTACGGAAGGAATCCAACCCCTGGAAGCTGTCGATTTTATAGCCCTGTTGACCTCGATGGCGTATCTTTTATGGTTATCAATAACCAAGTTGTACGAGTCGATGTGAGTAGCAGTCAGTTCTCTACGCTAAGTGGAGCCAGAGTAGGAGATTCTAAATCTCGTATTTTTCAGATTTACCCCAATAATGTCCGGGCAACAGGAGTCCCCCTTAGCGGTCGAGGTGAGATTCTCACTTATTTTCCTGATGATGCTGCTTACCAAAACTACCGCTTGATTTTTGAAACCGATTCTTCAGGCAATGTTAGATCAATGCGATCGGGAAAATTACCTGAAGTGGAATACATTGAGGGGTGTGTTTAGGGATAACCACATCTAAACCAGGTTCACCGCCCCAGCGCTTAGAGACAGGAGCGATTATCGCCTTTGGCATTGAAACGATCGTTCTTTCTCTATTGACACAATCCTTTGCTGTCTTCAGCAAGACTTGGTTTCTACGTTCCCCTCTTTAGACGGTTGGCTGATCAGTTCATTGTTGACTTTTACTGTAAGAAACTCAGATTAGCGATCGAGATTGATGGGGCTTCCCACGATAGTGAAAATGCTCAGATTGCTGATGCGGAAAGACAAGCCCGCTTGGAAGCACTGGGGGTTCGTTTTCTGCGCTTTCAGGAAAGAGAGGCTTTGCAGGAAACTGAAGCAGTGGTGAAAGCGATCGAAATGTGGATTCTACAGCATAACGATCGCTGTGGACGAATGCCCCCAGCACAAACACAGATTGCCCTTACCCTTCTTGATACGTTTTCGATTGAAGTTGATCCATACACTATGGCTCTCCTTTCCCATATTTTGCAGAACGACTACGAGTCAGGTTGTACCTCTCTGCTTTGGCTCGTTTTCTCGACATTTTACGATCGCCGGTCTCGAAATCTTCAGCCAATTCCTTCAAATTAGACAATTCATCCATCAGAGGTGCCGAAGCGGGCATTGCCTCCAACATCACTGCCGATTGCTGCAAAGATTGCACTGCCCCAGCCCTATCACCCTGGTCTAAACGATCGATCGCCTCCTGACGAGCCCTGGCCGCCATAAGAAGTGCTACCTGTTCTTGAACTTCTGGATTGGCCGGGAAATCACTGAGTTGTTCGGAACTGACTACCTGTAACGGTAACGAGGCTTCGTGAACTAAGGTTTGGTTACGGTCTATGTCCTGCCACTGTAAGGCAATTTTCAGTACGTTAGTACTTTCAGAGAAAGCTGGTATGCGCAACCGTACCACCACTTTCAGGGGATTTGCCACTGTTAAGTTCGGCAGCTTAATCGCGCCAGATTCTTCCGGCTCCAAATCATTCAGGACTTCCTTCACTGTTGTACCCGCTTGGGGGTCGAGGGTTAACCTCATGGAACGTCCCAGGGTTGTGGCTAAGCCTTGCAGTTCTGTCTCAAAGATTTGCGGTAAATCCTCCGGCGAGGCAATGTGAAAGAAATTTCCCTCTCCACTGCGGGCGATCGCTTCGAGGAGATCTTCATCGTAATCCCGACCTACTCCTAGAGCAGAAGTACTAATTCCTGTTTTCATCAATCCATGTACATCACTGGCAATCACATCGGGGTTGGTTTCCCCCACATTGGCCAGACCATCGGAGAGGAGAATGACTCGATTAAAATGCTCGCTGTTGAGGTATTCACTCACTTGGATGCCCCCCTGCAGCCAACCATTATGGAGGGCAGTGGAACTACCAGCCTGAATCTGCTTGACGATCGCCAACAACTTCTCTTTGTCTGTGGCCAGGGTACTGGGAATTTTTGTTTTTACGTGGGAATCAAACAACGTCAAACTCAGACGATCGCTGGGTAACAGTTGCTGAAGGGCATAGGCAATGGCCTGCTTGGCGTAGTCTAATTTATCCCCCTGCATTGACCCGGACTTGTCTAGCACGAAACCCAGATTAAACGGAGGGCGGATCTTTTCATCGATCGCCACGATCGGTGGCTCTATCTTAATCAAAACATCTAATGTTACTGAACGATCTTTAGCGATCGCTCCATGCATCGGAATCAAAGCAATGGTGGGTGTTGTCATTTTGGCACCTGACTCAGTTGAAAAATAGTGTGTAGTTTTCGAGAAATTAACTGGCACAAATTAGCGAACTCTTGGGGCGTAGCTGGTGGCATAAAGTCATGGCGGATATTCAACTCCAAACCGGGCAAGATTTTGACCCGTCGCCAATCTGATACCGCCGTTTGCTCAGACTGTTCCCATAGATCATCCTGGGGCTCTACAGATCTCCCCACGGGAGCCTTAAGGGGTTGCGGTTCCGGGCTTGGAGGCAAACTGACTTTGCTCTCCTGACGAGCCTTCACCTGACTCAAAAAGGCTAAGGCTGGATTGCGGGTTTCTACGGTCATCTGGATACCCCCCTGTAATAATCCCTCTAACTCAGCATTGCTCTTAGCCCCTAGAATCGGCTGAATGGAGGTGATGCTGTAACACTCACTCAACAGACGACGAGTCAAGAGTAATTGCAACAGGTGACGGTAGGTATAACGGGCTTCCCGACCCTCTCTCTCCGGCTTATCCAATACCCCCTTAGAGGTATAAAACCTGACCAAGCGTGGGTTCACCGGCTCTAGGGAGCGACGGTTCACCGCTTTATCTGACACCAAAAATTGCGGGAGTAGTTCATTCGTTTTTGTGACGAAGGCATCTATATCCCAATGGTGATCAGCCTGGGAGAGTTCGAGTAAAGTGCTCATGATTCAACGATAACGACAACATCTAAAAATGTCAATGACAAAAATAACTGTCGAGTTTCTTGGGGCTTGGAGCGGAAACAATTAGCGAGAGTTGTTCTCCATCAAAGTAGAGTTAATTGTTGATTTCTGTCCTCTAGGTGGTAGGGGGGAGCGCTCTCTGCTGTTTTGGGAGGCCCCTTGGGTTTAAAGGTCTCTTGTTTCCATTCCTCCAGTAAGGTTTCCGCCGCAGTGATTAAGTCCGATCGCCAGGGCTGGAGATCTTCTCGATGATCGAGGTAGAGGTCGAGGGCTTCCAGGGGGGTGAACTGTTGGGCTTCTGCGAGTTGGGGTAGTCGGGGGGGAACCAGTTGGCTCACCAATTCAGATTGAATTTGATAACTGTGGGCTGGGGCTAGAGCTTGGTGGAGTTGGGCTTCGTCAATGAGTCCCCCTTGGCTGGCCTGTAGTTTGTAGCGTAGGCGGACAATCGCTTGGGCGATCGTAGCGGTGGCGATCGTTTTTAATAAGTCCGCTTGGGGTGTGTCACTCTTGGAGACATCAACAAATAGGGTCAAGAAGACCCGAGCCGGGAGAGGGACAAAAGTCGTCTGGGTATGGGAACGATCGATTTCCACCCAGAGGTAGCCCTTTTCTTCAGATTCTTCACTAAAGTCCACCCGCTCGGGACTGCCGCAATAGGCTACGGGAGGACTGGTACAGAGGATTTGATGTCGATGGACATGACCCAAGGCAACATAGTCGAAGCAGGGCCGCGCCACGAGGGAGAGGGGCAGGCTAAACCCTTTGCCAACGGCTAAAAATCGCTCTGCTCCATATTCGGCGGTATCGATCATGGCGTGGGCGAGGAGAATGTGGGGAACCTCTGGATCCAGTTGACGGATTTCTGCTTCTAGGGCGAGGCCTAATCGTTGCAGCAGGGCGTGTCTGACCTCACTTAAGGAAATTTCCGCCATTTCGGGACGGGTCATTAAGGTGGAGTGGGTCAGCCAGGGTAAGGTGACTACTTCTACGGGGCCGTTGGTGGTGAGAATCCGATGGGTGGCGAGACGATCGCCCACGACAACCTTCGGAACCCCTAAGGTACGGTAAAGGGATAAGCTCGCACCGCCTTCCCCTTGGCGATGTTGATCATGATTGCCCACTAAGAGCACCACGGGAATTTCCGCATCTACTAATCGCCGCAGTTGTTGAGCAAAGCAATCTTGAATGTAGGGGGGGGGAGTGGCATCGGGAAAGGCATCTCCCGCAAATAAAAAGAGATCCGCTGGTTCCGCCAAAGCGCGATCGACGCAGGTCTGTAACGCTTTTACAAAGTCTTCTAAACGAGTATTTAAGCCACTGAGAGGATTGATCTGACCGTGGTGTAAACCACTGCCAAGGTGCAAATCAGAACAATGGAGGAGTTTCAACATAAGCGATGTGGGGGGTTAAGGGTTCCTCGAAAAATTGAAAATGTTGCCCTATTCCCCCTGTAAGAATCGAGTGCCTTTAAATCATTATGGCGAGTAGCTTTGCTACCCGCCATAACTTTTAGGACAGTGCTAGGACTGTTGAGACTCTCACTCGGAATTTCCCTTCGGGATTAGCGTTAAGCCTTACGCCCAACACCCTTGGCCAGACTCTCTGCCAGCACAGCCAGTAGCCGATCGACTTTTTCGGCGTAGCTGTTGGCTCCCATGATGCCAATGCGCCATACTTTACCGGCCAGGACTCCTAGACCCACCCCAATTTCAATGTTGTGATGTTGCAGTAAATGCAGTTGGAAAGCCTTGGCATCAATGTTGTCCGGTACTTTGATGGAGGTGAGGGTGGGCAACCGCAACTCCGGCGCAACAAAACACTCTAAACCCAGTTCATCTAAACCGGCCCAGAGTTTTTCGGCGTTGCTCTGATGGCGTTCCCAGCGGGCTTCTAGGCCTTCTTCTGCCAGCAATCTTAGGGCTTCCCGTAACCCATAGGTCATATTCACGGGAGCGGTGTGGTGATAGGTGCGCTCACCGCCCCAATATTTACGCAGCAGGGAGTTGTCCAGATACCAGTTTGCAACGGGAGTTGTCCGTTGATCGAGTTTCTCAATGGCCCGATCGCTCATGCTAAAGGGGGAAATTCCGGGGGGGCAACTCAGCCCTTTTTGGCTACAACTGTAGGCTAAGTCCACTTTCCAATCATCGAGAAAAATGGGAACACTGCCTAGACTGGTGACGGTATCCAGAATGAGTAAGCAGTCAAATTCCCGGCAGAGATCGCCAATGCCTTCCATGGGTTGCAACACGCCCGTGGAGGTTTCGGCGTGAACCATAGCTAGAATTTTCGGACGGTGAGTGGCGATCGCTTCCCGGAGTTCAGGTAAGGAAAATGCAGTGCCCCACTCTGCATCGATGGTGCGGACATCGGCACGATACCGGCTGGCCATGTCTACAAGGCGTTTGCCAAAATATCCTTTAACTGCGACTAAGACCACATCACCGGGTTCTACGGTATTGGCCAGAGTGGCTTCCATCGCGGCAGAACCCGTACCGGGAACGGGGTAGGTCATGGCATTCTGGGTTTGCCAAGCGTAGCGTAACAATTTCTGCACTTCGTCCATCAGCCGCAGATATTCCGGATCCAGGTGGCCAATGGGTTGACGATCCAGTGCCGCTACAACCCGAGGATCCGCGTTTGAAGGTCCTGCTCCCATTAAGAGCCGTTCTGGCATCTCTAGGGGCGAAAGCTGTAATCGAAAAGTGTCATTAATAGTCTGTTTGGGAGCGATCGCGGTAAAGGTCATAGCAGTTGTTGATCGTTTGTCTGAATCGAAAGATACAAAATATATTTTGCGCTGGGACGGAAAACAAATAAAGGTTTGCCCGCATAGAATCTCAGGACTTAAATATTTCTTAACACTATCGCTGTCGGGTACTCTTCCCTTAAATTTTTGGCTAGCAACTTAAGGCGGAAGAGTGCGGCCCGAAGCGCCGCACTCTTCCATTAAAATTTTTCGCCTTCAGGGGAAAGCCCTTTAAAGTTCTGGATCGAGGCTGGACAAAATCTCGAAATTGAGTTCACACAGGCGATCGTAGGCGCGATCGATGGTTTTTGCGCCCCTTAAAAGTCCTAGACTAGCTCCGGGGCAAATATAGGTCAGGGTGTCAACGGAAAAGCGTTGTACTAAGGCCTGAACTTGGCGAACTTGGCGTGGCCAGTGAAAGGTTTTGCGGGTATGCAGGGGGGTGGGGTTCCCCTCGGCATTGGGCAGGAGGTGCCGTCCAGAAAAGAGGATGCCACCGTGTTCCTGCCAGTACAGACAGGAGGAACCGGGGGAATGTCCCGGTGTCCAAAAGCCAGATACTCCAGCCGCTAAGGTAATCTCGGTCTGAAACGATCGCGGCTGTAAACCGGGGAGCAGGTAGGCTTCCTGTTCTTGAATGCAAAGGGAACAGTCCAAGGCCGATCGCCAGGGAGAAGCCTGGGCAATGGCACCGCGATGGGTCAAAAAGCAATGCTGCACCTGAGCCGCTTTGAGGAACTCCGCATTAACAGGATTCCAGGCGGGCAGATCCACGAGAACGTTCCCCTCGGGATGCTGGATTAAGTAGGCAACGCCCCCCAAGGTTTCTCGATTGGGGGCAAAGATCCAGAGATTAGGGAAAATCTGTTGGGGTGGTTTCGGGGATACGGTTGGTGCAGATGCGGACACAGGGACTTTGGTATTACTTTTGGCGTTACTTGACGTTGCTGAGGAGGACTTAATTGGGAGCTTCTTCGAGGGGAGCAGGGGTATCGGCGGGAATATTTTCAGGCACTAAGTCCGGTAGGGTGGTATCTGGGAGGGGGGAAACCTCGGCGGGGCCAACGGGGGCACTCGCATCCACGGGGAGCCAATTTGCACTCAAGGCGATCGTCATGAGCATAAAGGCAATAAAGAGTGTCCAGGTGATCCGGTTTAAGGTGGTTTCAGCAGTTTTTGCACTGGTAAAAAGCTGGGCCTGACCGCCAATACCCCCAATGCCATCCCCTTTGGGGCTGTGGAGTAACACTAAGGCAATCAGAGCAAGAGCAGAGGCAGACCAGAGTAACTGGACTAAGCTTGTAATATTCATCAAAAAAATGGGTCTGAAACCCCCTCCTTGTAGGACGGCTTGACATTCCCTTGCGGGAACTGGTTTTTTTTTAATGGCGATAAGCCCAGGAAACCAGAAAAACCCGTTTAAGTCCCTTCCCGCAACACAGTTAAGATGTCTTGGCTTTACCCAACGCCTAACCAATTAGGCTTACAGATAGTCCAGACTAGGGAAGTATCTGGAAGTGTGTACCAAACTGTGTCTCAATGCGGTATTCACTTCTTGCGTTGCCTAAATTGGTCTAGGCAATCCCCGTACCTTTTAGGGCGGGGTTAGTGAAAAGTTCAAAGCGCGATAACGGCTAACCTGAGACCCAATCTTGAGTCGTCACTAGAGCACTTCATTATAGCCCCTATTGCGAATCGCCCTGTTAATTTTGCAATTTTGCCAGCAATGCTCATTTGCAAATCTAGCGGTACGGGCGGTGCCCCTGTGCCCGCCTTGGTGTGATGGTATACCCCCCTTTAACGATCGCGATTAGAGTAAGCTACACAAGCCTATTTTCCTTAAAATTATGAGCCCTCATCAAAATCGTCTGCTTCGGGTATTGCTGAGTTGTTGTTTGGGACTGTGGCTAACGATCGCCCTGGCTGTGCCCGTCCAATCCCAGACGACGATCGCCCAGAATCCCCCTGAAACTGTACCGGTCGTTGTGGATGGCAAGAAGGTTTTTGCGGTGGAGGGGACAGAAAGTTTTACCGCAACTCAACGGGCAGACTGGATCAATCAACATTTAGCGGAAATTCTCCAGACCAAGGAAAAACCGGCAGTCCACCTCCAACAACAGAATGGCTTGCCTATTTTGATGGCAAACGATCGCTATTTAATGACCGTGATTGAAACGGATCAATCTGTCACCCGTGACTTGCAGCAACAGGCCGAATTTTGGCGCACGGAGTTACAAACGGCTATGGATCAGGCCTATTTGGAGCGTCGTCCTCAATATTTACAAGAGGCTTTGTTGAAGGCTTTGATTGTGATTAGCAGTGGGCTCTTATTGGCCCGATTGTTACATCGCCTCTGCCTAGATTGGCTTCAGGCTCCTTTGCTGCAATGGTGTAAACAAAAGGGGGTATTGACGGAGGAAGAGGAACAGGACGATCGACTGCAGCAGGATATTATCCGCTGGTTTAAGTTCTTAATCCGTCTCCTCCAGACGAGCCTGGTGTTGGCGACGGTGCTTTATAGCACTAACCTGTTTCCCCTCAGTCGGCAGTGGACTTACCACACGATCCAAGCGTTGCGCGTGAGTTTAACGGCTCCCCTGCTCACGGTGGGGGACAATCGCTATGCCGTTACGGACTTCTTGATTTTAGCGTTGCTCTTCGGCGGGATTTTAGTGGGGTCTAGTGCCCTGACTCGGCTCTTCAAAAGCCAAGTTCTGAGCTTGACGCGGATGAATCGGGGCACTCAGGAAGTGATTGTCACGATTAGTCGCTATTGTTTAATTTTCTTTAGCACGATCGCTCTGTTACAGGCGTGGGGGTTGGATCTCAGTTCCCTGGCCTTACTGGGGGGAGCTTTGGGGGTGGGGATTGGGTTTGGTTTACAGGACATTGCCCGGGATTTCAGCAGTGGGCTGATTTTATTGTTTGAGCGATCGGTACAGGCGGGTGATTTTATTGAGGTGGATAACTACAGCGGCACCGTGGAACGGGTCGGAGCCCGGAGTATTTTACTGCGCACTCTGGACTCGGTTTCCATTATTGTGCCCAACTCCAAGTTTATTCGAGATCACGTTATTAACTGGAGTCACGAAAACCCGGTCTCCCGTTTGCGCCTTTCTGCCCCCGTGGCCTACGGTTCTGATGTCCAAAAAGTGCGATCGTGCCTACTGCAAGCGGCGAAAGAACATCCTCAAGTGATTGATACCCCCACGCCTCGGATCTTTTTTCT
>JBEAPM010000029.1:0-6247 GCA_041164445.1 Cyanobacteriota bacterium | reverse complement strand
CGGGCGCACACCACACAACCCATTTAGGATTGCTGTAGAGACCCTCGAAAAATTCAAAATTTTTTCCTGGTACTCACACAGGAATCAGAATTTTAATGGGGGCTATGCCAATTAATCGAGGCGCTTTCCACTGAAAGCGAAAAAATTTAATGGAAGAGTGCGGCGCTCCGCGCCGCACTCTTCCGCCTTAAGTTGGTAGCCAATCGAGGTGTCCTTGAAATGGGGATGGACTAGAAGTTTAGCAGTCATAAAATCCTCTAAACGTGCTACAGGAATCCTAAAGGGTGGTGTAGCGTGCCCACATCACATAATGATTTCAGCAGTCTAGTCCTTACAACTGATTTAGGACTGCTGTAGAGTAATTTATTTTTGTTTACTAAGTTGAAAATTATGTTGAGTGCAACTTTACCCAAAAAATTAGTACAAGTTTCTTTACTCGGCTCATTAGGGATCCTTGCCATCGGCATACAATCCGCCTCTGCGATTACTTTAACGCTGCCCGGACTATCTGGTTCACTAGAGAAAAACTGTGATTCTAAGGTACCCCTCGGTTCACCGTGTAGTTTATCTTTCAATTATTTTGATGACCCTTCCACCTGGATAACTTTAACGAACGATCGGGGTGGACAAGAGACTTGGGCCGTCAAGGGCACTGTTATTGCGGCTACTGCTAATTTAAGTGACTCCATCACAGGTGAAGGGGTTGGCGCTAAAGTGTTGACATTAACGGCTGCGGAGTTTGCCTATAAGAGCGGGGATGCGAGTGTTGGCAGTTTTAATGGTCTGACCTTTTCTAACTTTTTTGATTTCACAACATCAACACGGGCTGGCACCGTTTTATATTCCAATCCGACCTTTCATCATCGGCTTAGTGGCAGTTTATCCTCCGCTAACTCTACGTTGAATAATAACGATCGTGTTCAGTCTGCGGTTTCTTTTGACGGTAAAGGCAATACCATCAGTAGTACAACACTCAGCGCCGATCAAACGCGAGGACTGACTAACGACTTATCCGCTGACTCTTGGCGGTCAGGTCGTCCTTTTGGCAGTAATTTTAGCTTTGCAGCTAGCAATGATGAAAACCTGTCAACTCTTCCCCAGGCTCCTTTCTATCTCAAAGAAGGAACCATCAGTACGACCCTCTGGAATATCTCCTTGGCCAAAGGGGATACGCTGTATTTACCGGCTAGTGATTGTGTGATCGTTTCCCAGCGGGAATTGGTGAAGGAGGAAGTGGTTAAAAAGGTCGGGGGAGCGAGCCGAAAAGAGGTGACGGGTGTTAACTTTTTGGATGGCAATGGCGAAGCGATCGTAACCAAGAAAAAGGATGCTAGTGGTAAGTTTCAGATCGAAGCCGATCGGAGCGAAGAACTGTGTAGCAAAGTGGCTCGCTCTGTTGTCCCTGAACCCAATAGTGCTTTTCCCCTCTTAGGGGGGCTGATGATGTGGGGGGCTGGTATCCTAATGCGTAAGCGTCATTAAGCCACTTATCATGAAAATTTTTGTTGCAGGAGCGACCGGAGCAACTGGACAGCGCATTGTCAACATTCTTGTCGATCGCCAAATCCCTGTGCGTGCCCTCGTCCGCGATCGCTCCCAAGCCCAAAATATCCTCCCTCAAGGTGTAGACCTGATCCAAGGTGATGTTTCAGATTCCCTTGCCCTGCAAGAGGCTCTAGGGGACTCCACAATCCTCCTCTGTGCCACTGGGGCAAGACCCAGCCTCAACCCCAGCGGCCCCTTGAGTGTGGACTATCTGGGGGTGAAAAACCTAGTGAAGGCGGCTCAGGCAAAGAAGATTCAACAGTTTGTGTTGGTGTCGTCCCTCTGTGTTTCTCAACTCTTTCATCCTCTCAACCTCTTTTGGTTCATTCTATTTTGGAAATTGCAGGGGGAAAAGGCTCTACAGCAAAGTGGTATCCCCTATACGATCGTCCGCCCTGGGGGGCTGCTCAACGAGGATCGGCCCGGTAATGTAGTCCTGCAGGGGGCTGATACTCTCTTTGAGGGCAGCATTCCCCGAACCCAGGTGGCTCAGGTGTGTGTGGAGGCTTTATTCTGTCCCGAAGCCCGCAATAAGGTGGTTGAAATTGTCAGTCGGGGGGATGCGGTAGCTAAGCCGTGGTCTGAGTTGTTTGCCCAAGTCCCGGCTTTCCACTGAAAGCGAAAAAAGTTAAGGGAAGAGTGAGGCGATCCGCGCCTCACTCTTCCGCCTTAAGTTGGTCGCCCAAGTCCCCAAGATTGGCTTGACCCGAGGTCATCTAATTTGCGCCAGGATTGGCTAACTCCCGAGCGGAGTGGATCTGGTCTTGGGCGGCTTCGTGCTCTGCCAAGGTACGGCTAAAGACATGGGTACCATCATAGCGGGCTACAAAATACAGGTAGTCATTGGTTTCTGGAGTCAGAATCGCTTGGAGACTGCCTTTACCGGGACTGGCAATGGGAGTGGGTGGTAAACCTGGATTGATGTAGGTGTTGTAGGGGGAGGGGGTTCTAACTTCATTTAAGGTGAGGGGACGATCGGGGGTTTGTTGAATGCCAAGCCCATATTCTACGGTGGGGTCTACTTGTAAGGGCATAGCCAAATCCAACCGATTGAGCAAAACTCCCGCAATGCGATCCCGTTCTTCCGGTAAAACCGCTTCTTTTTCGACAATGCTGGCCAGGGTGACCCACTCCTGTAGGGTAAAGGCTGTAGGGGCATTCTCGCGTAGGGGGAAGGCTACGGTCTCAAATTGTTGCAGCATCAGGTTGATCACTTCCTCTGGAGTGACGCTGTTGTAGCTTAATTGGTAAGTATCCGGGAAGAGGTAGCCCTCTAAGTGGGGAATATTGCCCGGAAGCCAGGGGAAACGATCGTAGGGAATTTGGCGGGCTGCGGCGAGAAAGGCTTCCGCTGAAAATAAACCCTGTCCCTGGAAATATCGCCCCATCTTTTCTAAAGACCAGCCTTCGGGAATGGTAATGGCAATGGATTGGACTTCGCCCCACCAAATCATCTCAGCGACTTGCGGTAAGGATTGGCTAGGGGACAGTTGATAGACCCCGGCTTGAAAGCCACCGGTATGCTCATCGTCACGCCAGGTTTGCCGCAGGTTCAGCCAATGACTCCAGAGATCCCAGGCCGTTGCAGAACGAATAAGACCTAAGCTGTGGAGCCGATCGCCGATGACGCTGGAAGGAGTCCCCACGGGAATTTCAAGTTGAATCGTGGCCGGAACTCCTGCGGCGTTGGAGTCTGAGGAGTTTACCGGTTCTTTCGCCCAAGTCCACCAGCGCCATCCTTGCCAACCTGCCCCCCCTAAAATGAGCAGCAGAACAAGCAACACCCAACGCCACGGGGACGATCGTTTCGGAGAGGATGGTTTCCGGGATCGGGAGCTTTTGGGGATAGAGTCGGGGTGTTGGGAAGTGGGCGGAACAGGTTTCATAGGGTGCAGGGGAACTGAAAACGGAAAACGACCTCCTCGGTCATTTCTAGAATAAGGAAGGTTTTACCACCCTGCTTGGGATTGATCGGGATCGGAGGGAGAGGCAAGCGCTGCTCGCAACCCTCCTTTAAGGTCTCCCAAGGGGGGAATCGGATGGGTATCGTTTTACCTATTCCTCCTCATCAAAGTCATCCTCATCGTCCTCGTCATCTTCTTCGATCATATCAATCACTTGGCCCGCCAGGAATTCTTCCAACAAGGGTTGAATCCGCTCTAACTCGTCCTCTTCTAAGACTTGGGGTTGACCTTTTACCATGCGGGCCAAAATTAAGACAGGATTGAGAGGGGCACAGATGGCATATTCCTGGTCTTCATGGAGGAACTCTGCCAATAATTGGAAAGCTTCGTGGCTGGTGCCATTGGCATCATCGGGATCATAGCCGTAGTCTTCTTCTTCCTCCTCCAGATCTGGGACATCCCCAGACACCGTTAGGCTAAAGGCACTCCAATGCAGGACCATATTTTGTTCTTCTAGCACCGCTTTGGCGATGGGGTAAAGGGCGGCAATGTCCTCATCGGCTTCAATAATCAAGGGATCTTCACTCTCCTCATCATCGAAGGCAAAGAGATAGACCGGTGTATCGACAGGCATTAAGACCACATAGGACGCTTCCTTTAATTGTAGGGAATGCTCGATATAGCAGGGCAGCGATCGGCCTGCGTCATCCTTCACCACCACTGTGGGCAGATCCATCTCTTCAAATTCTATGTCCAATTTAAGTATTCCTCCAAAAGCGGCCCATTCTATATTCTCTGGGGCCCTGCAGTTCGCATTGAAACCATCCAGAGATGATAATTTTACCTAGATCTGATCCCGATTGGGAAACGGGTTTAAAGCGGGGTTGCCTGAAACTGCGGTGCAGTGGTTTGGGGGTTGGAGTGTCCCCTAGGGGGCAATCTGTTGTGCAATGCGCAGTTTAGCAGAGCGCGATCGTTTATTGGTCTCAATTTCTGCGGTGCTGGGGACGATCGGTTTTTTGGTGATGACCTGCAGGTGGGGGCACTCACGAAAGGCGTATTTCACCCGACGGTCTTCTAAGCTATGAAAGCTAATGATCACCAAGCGTCCCTCTGGTGCTAACCATTGGGGAGCAATACTTAAAAAGCGATCGAGGGCGGTGAGTTCGCTATTGACAGCGATGCGCAGGGATTGAAATACTCGGGTGGCGGGATGAATGCGGCCATTGCGGTAGGCGTTGGGCACCGATCGTCGAATCAGATCTGCGAGTTCCCACGTCCTCTGGAGGGGGCGCTGCTGCACAATCTGGCGGGCAATGCGCCGCGAAAAACGCTCTTCACCATATTCATAAAAAAGATTCGCTAGATCTGTTTCGCTCCAGTGATTCACGATCGTAGCGGCGGTTAAGTCCTGATCGGGATTCATGCGCATATCTAAAGGGGCATCCTGACGAAAGCTAAAGCCACGATCGCCGTGATCTAACTGAGCCGAATTGACCCCCAGATCCGCCAATATTCCCTGAAAGCGGAGATCTCCTGGAGCAAAGTCTTGAAAATTCCCCCGCCACAGGTGAACCCGATCGCCATAGGGGGCTAAGCGCTCCTGGGCAACGGCGAGGGCTTCGGGATCCTGGTCGAGACCCCAGATCTGCGTATCCCCATAACGATCGAGAATGCCAAGACTATGGCCAGCTCCCCCCACCGTTGCATCCAGATACAAACCACCGGGCTGAAGGGCTAAGCCTTCTAACACTTCAGTCCAGAGAACCGATTGATGCTCAAATGCGATCGGCAATGCTTTAGCTCCTTGGAGGTTTACGGTTGATCAAAGCCGCTAATCAAACCAGCCAATATCCTCATCAGATAAATCTGAGGGGGACGGGGGGACGGTTCCCGTAATGACGAGGGGCCGCCGGGGAATGTCCCAGGGCACTGGACGATTGACAATGGGGCGGGAAAAAGCGCGGGGTAGGGCCAAGGTCTGAAAATGGGCACTGCGGGGTAAAACCGTCAGGGCGCTGGAAGGAGCAGGCTTGGCTTTGCTTAGGGCGGTATTAAGTTCGGCTTGCAGATGGGCCACCTGGGCTTGGGCTTGGGCTTTCAACTCAGCTTCCTGACCCAGATTTTGGGAGAGGGTTTCTAAGCGTTGCTCCAGATTGGCTTTTTCGGTGCTTAAGGCTGCATTTTGCTGTTGAGCTTGTTCGAGTTGAGCCTGTAAGCGCTCTAAGTTTGCCAAAATTTCAGCATTCACCTCAGGGGATTCTGCGGTGGACTCAGCACTGGGACTGTCCACTTTAGGCTCAGATTGCGATCGTCGAGCGGTATTCCGAGACGATCGGGCTTTGGTTGGGGCTTGCTCCGGAACTTCACCTCCGGCTGCTTCCGGCTCGTGGGTACGGTCAGAGTCTTTTTGCACCTCTTCTCGAAGGAGATTGCCTAAGCTCTTCTTGGCCGTGTTCTTAGCAGTGCGTCTAGTAGTCATTAGCGTTTCCATTCCCGCTGTAATTCATTAGCCACCCGGCGGTAGTCCCCCTGGGCTTCTCCTGCGTTTTTACCTTTCCATAAAAAAATCGACACCCCTTCCAGTGCGGCACGTTCATGGGCTTTGTAGGAACGCACAAAGGCATTACACACAGGGATCCCTAACTCCATCAACGTATTTTGAGCTTCAAAGGCATCTTTGAGGCTACGGGCATCCACCCGTGTCAAAACGACCCGATGACTGACCCCCAAGGGAAGGACTGTTTCTCTGACCGTTTCAATTAAGGCAGCCAAATCCATCGGGGCCGGAGGGGTGG
>JBEAPM010000028.1:0-2749 GCA_041164445.1 Cyanobacteriota bacterium | reverse complement strand
GTGGGCGGGGGGCAGCCCCGCACTCTTCCGTTCAATTTTTTCGCTTTCAGTGGAAAGCCGAGTACTGCCAATCTTGAGGATTTTTCTAATGCTCGTTCAAGAGCGATCGCAGATCCATCAGGATCCTAATGCGTTGACCTGACGGGAGAGTGGCGTGCTACTCTCCCGTTTCTGTTTTTAGCCGTCCGTCCTCCTGTAAAATATGTAAACTTTTGTTTCGTGTCGCCTTACCCCCTATGCAACCCACCGATCCTCGTAAGTTTACAGATAGTGCTTGGGATGCCATTGTGGTCTCCCAGGACGTAGCCCGTCGTTATCGTCAACAACAACTAGAGGTTGAGCATGTGCTGTTGGCCTTGCTGGAGCAGGGAGCCCTGGAGGGGGGAACCTCGGTGTTGCAAGGGTGGTTGCAGGTTTTGGAAATTGAGGAAGCCGGTTTTCGATCGGCTTTAGAGGATTTTGCGCGGCGGCAGGTGCAGGTGTCGAGGGGGGAACAACTCTATCTGGGGCGCGGCTTGGATGAATTACTGGATCGGGCGGAAAAGGCGCGGGAAATCTGGCAGGATCCGGTGATTGGGGTTGAGCATTTATTAATGGGCTTTGTCGAAGACGATCGCCTTGGCCGACGGGTGTGCAAAGGGTTTAATGTGGATGCCAAAGTCCTAGAGCAGGCGGTGAAAACGGTACGCAGTCAGCCCCAACCTCGGGTTACGGAGGAGCGGAGCGATCGGCTCACGGAGGAACAAGCGGCCCTAGAAAAATATGGCCGCGATCTCACGGAACTGGCGGAAGCGGGCAAACTGGATCCCGTTATTGGGCGGGACGAGGAAATTCGCCGCGTCATCCAAGTGCTCTCCCGACGCACCAAAAATAATCCCGTCTTGATTGGGGAGCCTGGGGTCGGCAAAACCGCCATCGCCGAAGGGTTAGCCCAGCGGATTTTGAATGGGGATGTCCCCGAATCCTTAAAAAAGCGGCGCTTAATTGGCTTAGATATGGGATCTCTCATTGCCGGAGCCAAGTATCGGGGTGAGTTTGAGAATCGCCTGCGCTCGGTTTTGCGGGAAGTTTTAGACTCGGATGGTCAGGTTGTCTTGTTTATTGACGAACTCCATACCGTAGTGGGGGCTGGTGGTGGTCAGCAAGCCTCTATGGATGCGGGCAATTTGCTCAAACCGCTCCTGGCGAGGGGAGAACTGCGCTGTATCGGTGCCACCACCTTAGATGAGTATCGCCGCACCATCGAAAAGGATCCCGCCCTAGAACGCCGTTTTCAGCAGGTCTTAGTGGATCAACCCTCCGTGGAAGATACCATTTCCATTCTGCGAGGCTTGAAAGAGCGCTACGAAGTTCACCACGGCGTGAAAATTACCGACTCCGCCTTAGTTGCCGCCGCCAGCTTATCCAACCGCTACATTAGCGATCGGTTTCTACCGGACAAAGCGATCGACCTGGTGGACGAAGCTGCCGCCAGCTTGAAAATGGAAATTACTTCCAAACCCACAGAATTGGAAGTGGCGGAACGGCGCTTGATGCAATTAGAAATGGAAAAGCTATCCCTACAGGGGGAAGTAGTGACCGGTGGGGGCACTCATCCTTCCCAGGAACGCCTCGATCGCATTGAGCAGGAAATCCTCGACTTAAAAGCTAAAACCGAACAACTGGGGCAGCAGTGGCAGTCGGAAAAAGAACTGTTGGAATCCATTAACCACAGCAAAGAAGCCGAAGATCAACTGCGGCTGCAAATTGAACAGGCCGAGCGGGACTACGACCTCAACAAAGCGGCCCAGTTAAAGTATGGGGAATTAGAAGCCCTGCAACAGGAACGGGAAGCCAAAGAAGCCCAACTCTTGGAAATGCAAGACCAAGGCACAAACCTGCTCCGGGAAGAAGTCACCGAGGGGGATATTGCCGAAATCGTGGCCCGCTGGACCGGCATCCCCGTCAACCGTTTACTGGAGTCGGAGCGGCAGAAATTACTGCAGCTAGAGTCCTACTTGCACCGACGGGTGATTGGTCAAGACGAAGCCGTAACCGCCGTTGCTGCCGCCATTCGTCGAGCTAGAGCCGGTATGAAAGACCCCGGTCGGCCCATTGGCTCCTTCCTCTTTATGGGCCCCACAGGGGTCGGGAAAACTGAACTGGCTAGAGCCTTAGCCCACGCCCTCTTTGACAGTGAAGACTCCCTAGTGCGCATTGACATGTCCGAGTACATGGAAAAGCACGCCGTTTCCCGCTTGGTGGGGGCACCTCCGGGCTATGTGGGCTATGAGGAAGGGGGGCAGTTATCGGAAGCGATTCGCCGTAAACCCTATTCGGTGGTGCTGCTGGATGAAGTGGAAAAAGCGCACCCCGATGTCTTTAACATTTTGCTGCAAGTCTTGGATGATGGGCGCATCACCGACTCCCAAGGGCGCTTAGTGGACTTTCGCAACACCGTAATTGTCATGACCAGCAACATTGGCAGTGAACACATTCTCGACATTGCCGGAGACAATAGCCGCTACAGTGAAATGCAAAGCCGAGTCCTCCAAGCGCTACGCAAACACTTCAGACCTGAATTCCTGAACCGGGTGGATGACCTGATTCTCTTCCATCCCCTGACCCGATCGGAACTGGCTCAGATTGTGACGATTCAACTCCACAAACTGCAAGGTCTCCTGGCGGAACAAAAGTTATCCCTGATCCTCACCAAAGCGACCCAAATCTATATTGCCGACGTGGGCTACGATCCGGTTTACGGTGCCCG
>JBEAPM010000027.1:0-10283 GCA_041164445.1 Cyanobacteriota bacterium | reverse complement strand
CGCAGAATGAGGAGCGTCAAGCCACATTGAAGAGTTCTGTTAGCTATATTGCCAATGAACTCTTGGAAAATGCAATGAAGTTCAACGATCATCACGCCTATTCTGTACAGTTCGGTCTACGGCTCTTCATGGAAGACGACACCCTGCGGGTCATTCTCACCGCCAGCAATAGCCTCACCCCTGAATTAGCGACCCAGTTCAAAGCCTTCATTCGAGAATTTCTGGCGGTGGATCCCCAAGACTTTTATGTCAATCAGATGGAAGCCAGTGCTGAAGATGAAAGCGGAACCGTCTCTGGTTTAGGATTGGTAACGATGGTCAACGATCATGAGGCTACTCTGGGCTGGAAATTTGAGACGGTGCCAGGACATTTACCCCAAAGTTTGATTCCGATCGTCACCACGATGGTACAAATTTCCGTTTAGTGTTGCGGTCAGATCCTTGATAATCTAGAGATGTCTTAAACCCTATCAGAGGTCAGTCATTATCCTGAACCCCATGAATCAAGGTATTAAACGGATCAAAACGCCAATCTGGAGAACTCTAGTCTGGAGAACTCCTCGTTGAGTAATAAGCCTCACTTGCAGCCAGTCCTTCCCTGGGATACGTCCTCTGGACACATCTCAGCTAGTCCCGTTAGGATTGCTCGATCGTTCTCTACTGTTTAGCGGTAGCCCTACCCACATTAAGTAACAGGAAATTGATGCTCATGACTGAAATTACCGGTGATAAGTATGTCGTGAAATGCGACGATGGAACTGCGACTGTTACCTTTCAAGGATCTTTACGGTTAGGGGGTCCCTCTGAATATAAGCCGATCGCAGATTTATTGAGCAGCGTTGCGGATCAGGAGCCCGAAACCATTACCTTGGATTTGACTCAACTAGAATTTCTCAATAGTTCTGGGATTAGCACATTGTCTAAATTTGTGATCGGACTTCGTAAAAAAAGAAGCATTCAAGCGGTTATTATTGGGTCTAGCCAAATTCCTTGGCAAGGCAAATCCCTGAAAAATTTACAGAAACTGATGCCCGGTCTAAAACTAGAATTAGTGTAGTCCCCAAGCATTAGATTACCGCAAATCCCTAAAATCCTTAGGGTATTCAGCTCCACCAGATCGATGGGCTGACGGTGTAAGCCTAATTTTGCTGTCATCGGTTTACACGTCAAGTACGGATGATAACCCAGGGAGTGCGGCGCAGAGACCGCACTCTGACCGCCTTAAGTTTATAACTGAGATCATAGTCCTATGTGGAATTTAGCACTTTTGTCCATTGATTTTTCCCAGATCTTTAGTGTCTTCGTAAGCTTATTGGCAACGATCGCGGGTGCAGCATTACTCTATCTTTTACTCTTCTTTGTCTTACGATCGCTCTTTCGCAAGTTCGATCGAGATATTGCCTTAGTCACCTTAAATGTCTCTGCATACCCCGTTCTGATTCTCTTCGTTTTAGGGTCTTTTCGCCTAACCTTTTTAAGCCTATCGGATCATATTACGATCGCCTGGCTAGAACGCCTTTTTACCTCAGGGATTGTTGTAGCCGCAACCTATTGGGTTTATCAAATCTTCACCCAGGTCGTTATTTACTATCTGAAAGACTATGCCCAAGATAGTGAAGTGATGTGGGACGATGTTTTGCTGCCGTTATTAGAAGGGGCAGTGCCGATCGTCCTGTTCTTCTTAGGGGGCACCATTCTCCTACAGGTTGCCCTCGATATTGACTTAACCGGTGCTTGGTTGACCCTGGGGGGAGCCACCTTTGTCATTGGTTTTGCGGTGCGGGATATTTTAGCGAACTTCTTTAGTGGCATTGTGCTCCTGCTGGATAGCCCCTTTGAATTTGGGGATGTCTTGCGGCTAGAGGATGGAAGTTTAGGCATTATTACTAAAATTGGAGTACGGGTAACGGGGCTTTACCTCACCCAAGATCATGCAGAAATTTATATTCCTAATAGTGTGATCCAGGGTAAAGCAATTATTAATATGAGTCGCCCGATTGAGCCCATTTATTATCATGTTCCTCTCGAGTTAAACTCAGGTTGTGATCTGGAGTCTGCTCAGAAAATTATCAAAGAAATTGTCCAAGCCCATCCCGATACCCTAGGAAACTTAGAGAAAAAGCTAGAATGTTTGGAGCGATTTTTTGATTGGGATGAAAGTTATGGCGATAGTTTTGTGGAGAAAAAAGAGAATGGCAAAGAACGTCTGATTGCCGAAAACGAAGTGAACCTGAAGCTGGAGGAAATTGAACAATCCTTAGAAGTTCTCACCACTACCCTACAGTTTGCGGAGAAAGGCGGCTTGGATCAAGATGATATTGCCACCATTCAAGAAGAATTTAATGAGATTCTAGAGCAAATTGGATTAAGGGCAGAAACCCAACAAACCCGGAAAAAGTCCTTGCCTTTTATGCAGTTGAAATCGGCATTTCTCTCAGTCCAGCTTGAGGAAATCCAATCCGATGAATCATTAATTGGCTTGGTGAGAGAATGGTATCGAATTTGGCTACGGGATCCCAACATTGTCGATCGGGATCAATACGTCTTGCCTTCGATTTGGGAGTATAAGATTAAAGTCCTGACCCGCCGCACCCAACGACTTTATCAAAGTATTCTCAATCCAACGGATCAGGAAACTCGCATTGACGATCGGGTTAGAGACTTAGTGAAATGGCTCCGCGATCGCTTCAAACAAGCCCGCAGCCAATGGCATGATCCCAAGGTACGGGTGAAATCTATTGTCCACGACGAAGGCTTTTGCTACGTGCGCATGGTTGTGAATTACTACGTGGATGATGCTCGCTTAGAAGATGCGGAGCGTGGGTTGCGGGTGGGCAGTGAAATCCACCGCGAAATTTTGCGTCACTTAAAGGAGAGTTGTTTCTCTCACTTGACGGATCATGATCCTTCATGAGCATCGCTCTAGAAAGCCTCTCCCCCGACTGTCGGCGAAGCTTAAAGCGACTATTTGGGGCCGGTTTACTCTTTTGGGGCAGCCTCAGTATGCTCCTGCCCACCTTGCCACTCTACATTAGCGATCGGGGGGGAGATTTGCAGCAAGTGGGTTTAGTGGTAGGTTCCTTTGCCATTGGCCTGCTGTGCTTCCGGCCCTGGTTAGGACAATCCGCCGATCGCCAAGGTCGCAAACCCGTCTTACTGGCGGCTTTGGGGGTGGCCGCCACCGCTCCAGTGGGTTATCTTCTCATGGGCAATCTCGCTTTGCTGATTAGCTGGCGCACCTACCACGGCTTGTCAGTAGCGGGCTTTACGATCGCTTATCTAGCCTGGGTTGTGGATTTAGTCCCCCCGCCCCAACGGGGCGAGATCATTGGCTACATGACCCTGGTTAATCCCATTGGTCTGTCTGTTGGCCCCGCGCTCGGAGGCTTTCTCCTCGAAGCCTTTGGCTATCCTCCCCTCTTTCTCACCGCTTCGCTCCTCGGCAGTTTAAGTTTATTCCTGGCAAGTACGGCCCAGGAACGTCCTGAAGCGATCGTAGATTCCCCCTCACTTGGCAAGATCCCAGCCAGCACTGAGTTTGCAGACCCGCCGTTGACTTCCCCACCCTTCGGAAAAACATCCTCCCTTCCCCCCCACTCCTTGGGGTATTGGCTTCAGTCGTTCGTACTACCTCTGGGATGGCGGGTGTTAGTCACCATGTTAGCCATGGGATCCATACCTATTTTGGTCAACGGTTTAGGGTTGTCTCCGTATCTGATCTGGTTCTTTCTGCCGTTGTACGGTTTGGCCGCTTTTTTAGGCTTGCACCTGCATCCCGGTAGTCAAGTGTGGCGACCGGGAATCTGGGTCATTCCCCTCTGCCTCCTGCTGCTGGGACTCTCCTTCGGCACCGTAACAACCTTTATTGCCCTCTTTCTCAAAACCACAGGACTGCCCCTCAATCCTGGCTGGTTTTATACTACCGCTGCCCTGTCCAGCTTTAGCGTGCGTTTAATCGTTGGCCGTTATTCCGATCGCTATGGTCGAGGCATCTTTCTCACCATCAGCTTTTTGCTCTATACCTTAGCCATGCTGCAGTTGGCGAACGCTAAAACGATCGTGGACTTTCTGGCGGCGGCGGCCTTTGAAGGGGCAGGTTTTGGAATGTTAATTTCTATTATTGCCGCCCTCGTGGCGGATCGCTCCCCAGCTCAAGAACGGGGTCAGATTTTTAGTATTTGCTTAGCAGGGCTAGATGTGGGCATTGCCATCGCCGGGCCACTACTGGGCTCTTGGGCGGATTACCAGGGCTATGGGGCCGCCTTTCAAGTGGCAACCCTGCTGTCTGCTCTGGCACTCTTGGTCTTTCTGCTGTATGGCAACAAAACCCTACTCAGTTCCCTTCGCTTTGGTTTGGGCTTAAGCCCCGATGACTACGCCCAGAACTAGAGCAGGCTATCCATCACCGCCATAACCTGAATTGCTTCCGGGGAGAGGGAACGGTTGGGATCTAAGGGGTATTTCTCTAGAGTTTGGGTGAGGATGCCCCGCAAGGCCACCAACTTGAGACTATTTTCTGCCGGAGTCCGGGCGATCGCATCTACAGACCCTAAATAACCACAGGCTCCTAAATCCATTAAAATCGAGCGGCGCAATTGCAGTTCAGGTTCCTGTAAAGCAGCCACCAGTTTATCGCCATAGTGGGCCTCGCCCGTGAGTTGATACAGGGCACGATAAGCCGCATAACGAATACGGGGGACGGGATGGTCGCAAAACGGCTGAATTGAAGCGATCGCCGTTGTGGAACCAATCTCTCCCAAACTTTCAATAATCGCATCGTAGGGCTGACGAAGGTGCGGGAGTCCTGGAGCCGGTTCATGATCGGTGTCCCCATCCTGCAACAGGGACTGTAAAGTTTCCACACAACGATCGTCCTGCAATTCTCCCAAGGCTTGGCTTGCCGCTTCTCGAACATAGTAATCGGTACAGCCGAGGCAAGTGATTAACGGAGGAACACCCCTCGCTATACCCAGTTTTCCCAAGGCTCTGGCCGCATTCCGACGCAGCGGATAACCTCCATCTGGGGTGCGATCCACCTCATCATCAAGGGCCTCAATCAAGGCCGTAATCGCCTCAGGCTCCGTCACTCGAAACTTTCCCAGCCACCAGGCCGCGTAATAGCGCAGACTGGGATCCTCCGTTTGTTGGAGGTTAACGATCGCTTGTTCAACGGTTAATTCAGCGGGTGCGGCAGACATGAAGGCAAAACTATCGACTTAAAGGGGTCAGATTAACAACATTCAAAGCTTTGCGTCAGGGCTTTCCACTTAAAACAGAAAAAAGTAGCGAGAGAGTAGGCGGAGCGCCACACTCTCTCGCCTTACGTAAGTGCCCTGCGTCAGACAAGAAAGGAGTAGTTATACTACTCCCAACAATTCACTTGTCCAAAGGGTCGAGGCAGCCTACTGCTCTGCTGTCGCTAGCTCAGGTGACTCGGTGCTGCCCCCAGAACGACGACGGGTCATGCTATTAAAGAGCATAATGCCGATCGCCTTAATCAGATTACCTTCTAGCTCATTAAACATTTTCATGTTCATACCAAAGGCATCATTGGCTTCCTCAACGATCGTTGCCGCCATTTCCGCATCAATCGGAAGGCTATCCATTGCCGCTCGATATTGATTTTTAAAGGCTTTCTCATCTTCGATCGCCTCAAACTCATAGAAAGCGGTGCCGCCTTCCGTCAAATTCATCGCATTTTCAGCAATTTTCTTTAAGACCTGACCACCAGACAAGTCTCCCAGATAGCGAGTATAGGCATGGGCAACCAATAGCTCGGGCTGGTGCTCAGACACTTCGCGGATCCGAGCCACATAGTCCTGGGCGGCTGGAGAAGGAGCCACAGAGTCGCGCCAATTGGAGCCGTAGTAATAGTGCAAATCTTTTTCCAGACTGCCCTTGCGATTCAAGATAGGGTAGTACACTTGAGACAATACCGGGTGCTCCCGATGACGCTCAAACTCCTCTTCCATCGCACTGTAAACAAAGTAAAGGTTCGCGACCAGCTTCCGGTAAGAAGTGGGCTCCACCACCCCTCTTAAGAAACATTTGACAAATCCCACATTTTCTGCCATTGTGTGAGACTTTTTGGTACCTTCCCGCAACAGTGTTGCTAGATTTATAGCCATATTCTAAAATCCTGACCCAGTCTGATTTGCAAAAGTAGTTAAGAATTATTTCTTACCCTACCGCAGGAGGGGTGAGGTATTTTATTAAGAATCTTAAACAACTCCCCAAGTATCGCCAAATCCCCGTCCCTGCCCAGTACACGACCGCTGCGAGCTATGACATAGCTAGTCGTAAACATTAAGTTATGATAAGTTTATTGAACATTGGGGACACCTCGAAAAGTCAAAAAATCAAAAAAAAATTCTTGCGGTAGTATCCACGCAAGAAGGGGGGGAGCGGGCGGCTGCACCGCCCGCTAAAATGAATCGAGGTGTTCATTGGTTTCAGCCACAGTCAGGCAGGGTTTTCTGGTTCTTACGTTTAAACTAGAGGCTAACCTCATTGATCATTCAGCTTTTCAATCCTTCGGCTTGTCCCGAAAGAACTTAAAAGCAACAAGATAACAAGGGAGGGCAATCTTAGCTAGAATTCCTGAGCAAGGTGCTCGCCCCATGACCTGGATAGTCTATTTCCCTGATCAACCTTAGAGTGAGTCCCATGGTCGCCAGATTGGAGCCTAAAACAACAAAACTTACGAGTCCTCCAGTCGTTTCTCTCTCCAATGAGGGCGGGTTGGAGGTTGGCAAAGTTTTTGCAGCCCTTCGTCGTAACATTCCCCTCATCAGCGGCATTACGATCGTCATGGCCAGTCTTGGAGTCTGGAAGGCCCTCACGGATACTCCCATTTATAAAGCTAGTTTTGAGATTTTGACGGAGCCCGTCTCCCTTGAAAGTCGCATCATTTCCTCCACCAACCCGGATGCCCTCAGTAATCAAGAAGATATCATTTCGGTCAACGTTGACGAGGCCAAACTCAAACTACTCAAAAGTCCAGGAATCCTCAACCCGATCGTAGAAGATCTCCAAACCGACTATCCCCTAATCACGTATCGGCAGATCTTGCAAGAATTGACCGTCAGTCCCACTTCTCCTACATCACAGATCTTAGAAGTCTCTTATACTAACCCTAATCCTCGCCTAGTGGAAGCGGTCTTAACCCTAGTGGAGCAGGCTTATTTAGACTTTAGTTTAGAAGAGCGTCAGAGCGACATTCTGCGCGGGATTGCTTTTGTTGACGAACAATTACCCACCCTCCGGAATCAAGTGGATAGACTGCAATCTGAGCTAGAAATTCTCAGACAGACGAACAATCTGATTGATCCAGAAGTGCAAGGGGAGCAACTCTCTCAACAGGTTGCGGTTTTCGTGAGAGATCAGTTGAATACCCAAGTGGAACTGAACCAAGCACGATTACTCTCCTCAGATCTGCAAAACCAACTATCGACCCAAAAAGATCAAGCCGTCGCCTCTCCGCTCTCAACAGACTCCCGCTATCAAGAAATTCAGCTAGAACTGCTGAAACTCGATACACAACTAGCCCAAGAGTCAACTCTATTTTTAGAGAGCAGTCCTGAGGTGGGTGTATTAGAAGAACAGAAAGCCAACCTATTGCCGATTCTAGAGCGAGAAGGACAACGAGTAATCCGGGAAGTGACCAGTCGCATTCGAGAACTCGAAAACCGTAATCAATCCCTGGGCAATGCCATTCAATCAGTGAACCGTCAGATTCAATCTCTTTCCTCGGCAACACGGCAATATAACGAAATCCAGCGAGACTTAACGATCGCGACCAATAACCTGGATCAGTTTCTCTCGAAGCGAGAAGCCCTCCGTCTTGATGCAGCCCAACGTCAAGCCCCTTGGCAACTCCTACGCGAGCCCAGCGAACCTCAAGTCTCTGCTGCGAGTGCCTCTCGGAATTTAGCCCTAGGGACTGCCATTGGCCTCTTACTGGGAATGCTGGCCGCCCTAGCCCGCGATCGTTTTAGCAGTTTGGTGTATACCGCCAAAGAAATCGAGGGGATTTTCCAAGTTCCCATCATCGGTTTAATCCCACGCCACCCCGATGCCGATGCAGCGATCGCCTCTATCAGTCTCCAAGGAATGTTCAAGCATCCCGCAGCAGAACAGTTGCTGGGGCAGTTGCATCAAAAACGCTTAGATAGCCACGATTTTATTCCCTTTACAGAGGCATTCCGATCGCTATACACCAACATTGTTTTAATTAATCCTGATGAACGCATCCACAGTTTAACCATTAGTTCCGCTACTCCCAATGAAGGTAAAACAACCACATCCATCGAGTTAGGGTTTGCTGCTGCGGCGATGGACAAACGGGTCGTTGTCGTGGATACCGATTTACGGCGGCCCAGTCTGGAGAAGAAACTCTGGTTACGGCAGGAAAGACCCAAGGGCATTAGCGACTTGCTGTCTGAAGATCTAGAGTTAGAAGATGTGGTGTACCAACTCCAGCCTGAGTCTAACTTATTTGTTCTCTATGCTGGTGCAACACCGCCTGATGCCCTCAAAGTACTTTCCTCTCAAAAAATGAGTCGCCTCTTTGCGAACTTAGAACGTCAATTTGACTTAGTCATTTACGATACGCCCCCATTGCTCGGGTTTGCTGATGCTCTTTTCATTGCGGCCAAAACCCAAGGGCTGATTTTAGTTTCTAGTGTAGGCCAGACCAAGCGTTCACTTTTAGAGGATGCTAGGGCTCGGCTCCAAGTCTCCCAAGTCCCGCTCCTGGGCATCGTAGCTAATCGTGAAGAGACCTCAAAAGCACTTCCCTACGATTATTACCAATCCTACCTTCGCCCGAAATCAAATGGCGTTGTTCCTGCCAAAAAAGGGAATTTTGAACCCCTATCATCCATAGCGATTGCGCAGGACAAAAATGTTAACTAGGGGCTGTCATCATTTAGCGCTGAAGTGTTTATACGGCAGTCGCTTCAGCCCCTAGTTATGTTTGCTGGAGCGGGCGCGGTAACTTTGATGTCGCAAGGCTTCTAGACCTCAATGATGACGCGCCCTAGGGGCTTTCATTTCATCATTGAGTGCTGAAGTGTTTATACGGCAGTCGTTTCAGCCCCTAATTATGTTTGCTGGAGCGGGCGCGGTAACCTTAATGTCGCAAGGCTTCTAGACCTAAATGATGACACGCCCTAGAGCCTGTAGGGCTTTCCGCTGAAGCGGAAAAAATTAGCGAGAGATCGCCGAGATCTCTCGCCTTCAGTTGGCACCTGTCTGTAGGGGCACTTGAAGTAATCTCGCCCTTGGCAGTTCGGCCCCTCAATCTACAGTAGCGATCGGTTTCAGGGTTCCCATTTCCACTGCTGCGTAGCCAGAGAAAGCAGTTGTGGATCTGGCGAGGTGTCTCCAGATCGTTGATGAAGATTTAGTAAAGGTATGGCTGAGTCAGATCCAATATTCCTCTACATCACTGAACCCTGGCAGATCTGGGGGCTCTCCGGAAGCCCGCATTATTATGAAGATTCAGTAAAGCCATAGATCTTTCAAATGCACTCGTCTAGTTTGGATCCTAAGGCTTCTTGCCTAAGGCTTTGTGCTGCTCAATCAGAGATCTTTATACTGAATTTACCTTTATGGATGCTTTCTTTCTTGATTCTTCGGACGCGGGCGTTGTATTGCCCACATCTCCTCTAGAAGGGCAAAATCTTCTGTTTATTGACTCAGCAGTTGAGAACTATCAGTATTTTGTTAATAGCGCTGCGGAAAACACCCAGGTCTTTGTTCTTGATCAACAGCAGGATGGAATTTTACAAATTTCCTCTGTTTTAGACTCCTACAGCAATATTGATAGCCTCCAGATTGTCTCTCATGGTACGTCCGGATCCTTAAGATTGGGCAAGAGCAGCGTTGAAAGTTGGGATAGCTATACCGATGAATTGGCGGGATGGAGTCAGGCTTTAAGTAAAGATGCCGATATTCTCTTTTTTGGCTGTAACGTTGCCCAAGGTGAGCAGGGGCAAGCCTTTGTAAGCCAACTCAGTACCTTGACGGGAGCCGATGTGGCTGCTTCCGATGACTTAACCGGATTAGGCGGAGACTGGATTTTAGAATTTTCGACGGGATCTATTGAAGCAACGATCGCTTTTGACGCTGCTAGCTACGACGGCACACTCAATACACTGATCACCGCCAACCAGAGCAACAATAGTATTTCACTCTATACAACCAATGGCTCCGGAGGCTTTAATGCCCCGACGACGATCGCGGTCTTAGGTACAGGACCCTCCACTGTCACCTTAGGA
>JBEAPM010000026.1:0-6616 GCA_041164445.1 Cyanobacteriota bacterium | reverse complement strand
TTCTGCTATCATCACTCATCTTTGGCTGTATCCCGATCAGCACTGGGAGATCGACTATGTTTCTGCGGGAGCAGAGGAAATATCAGGCTATAGTCAGGCTGAATTAAAAATCCCTAATCTTTGGATCAGTCGCATCCTTCCAGGGGATTGGGAAGCAATCCAAAATCAGGCTTTTGAAGATATTTTTATGGAGCGATCGAATACCTATGAATATCGCTTTTTACGTAAAGATAATCAAATTTGTTGGATTGCTCAAACCAATCATTCCCATTGGGATCAAACCCGACAAGCCTGGTCTGTGACGATTATCACTATGGATATTTGCGATCGTAAAAAGGCGGAGGAAAAACTTCAGTCTAGTGAAGCAGCCCTCGCCGAAGCACAGCGAATCGCTCATATTGGGAATTGGTCCTTTGATTTAGCAACTCAAAAAATTGACTGGTCAGCAGAACTCTTTCGGATGTTTGGTTTAGATCCCAGTCAACCAGCACCGAGCTACTCCGAGTATTTTAATTTAATCGATCCACCGGATCGGTTTGCCTTGCAGGAAAAAATCAAGTTAGCCATTACGGAAGGGACACCTTACATTATTGACTATAAAGCCCTCCTTCCGGATGGTTCTGTACGTTTTCACGAAGGGCGAGGAGAAGTAGAACGGGATTACCAAGGAAATATCATTAGGCTGAAGGGAACGGGGTTAGATATTACCGCCCGCAAAGTCATAGAACTAGAGTTAATGCAACGAACGGAAGAACTCGATCGCTTCTTTTCCGTTGCCCTAGATCTGCTCTGTATTGCCACTCCGGCAGGATATTTTCTGCGGCTTAATCCTCAATGGGAAAAAAACTTAGGCTATCCCCTGGAGGAACTCCAAGGATCTCGATTTTTAGACTATGTTCATCCTGATGATCTCTCTAAGACCCTAGCGGCAATGGATCATTTAACTCAAGAAGGAGTTCTACCTAATTTTGTTAACCGTTATCGAAGTCAAACGGGAAATTACTGCTGGTTAGAGTGGCGATCGGTAATGGTGGGGAATTTAATTTATGCAGCAGCGCGGGATATTAGTCAACAGAAACACATCCAAGATCAATTAAAGCAGGAAAAAGAACGGGCAGAAGCTTTAACCCGTGCAAAAAGTGAATTTTTAGCGAATATGAGTCATGAAATTCGGACTCCCTTGAGCAGTGTCATTTCGATCGCAGGGTTACTCAACACTGAAGACTTAAAACCCGAACAACAGGATTTAGTGACAACCCTATCCTATAGCAGTGATACTTTGCTGCGGATTTTGAATGATATCTTAGATTTTTCTAAAATTGAATCTGGGGGAATAATCCTTGAAAAACAGCCTTTTTCTATTGCAGAAGAAGTCTCTTCAATCTTAAAGCTCTTTGAAGCCTCTGCCCATGAGAAAAGACTTATCTTAAAATCTTCTATCCCCTTGCACTTTCCGACCACATTCTTGGGAGATGCAGCCCGTCTTCGCCAGATTCTTTTAAATTTGCTAGGTAATGCGATTAAATTTACAGAAACCGGCAGTGTCTGGGTGATTGTGCGAGAACGATCGCTCCAAAAGACTACCCCCATCGATTGCTATGAACTTTTATTTAGCGTTCAAGATACAGGCATTGGCATTCAATCCGAACAGTTAGAAAAACTCTTTGCTCCCTTTAGTCAAGGAGATACTTCTATTAGTCGTCAATATGGGGGAACGGGTTTAGGTTTAGTTATTAGTAAACGTTTGGTGGAATTGATGGAGGGATCTTTGTGGGTAGAAAGTGGGGGCAGAGTTGCCGGTTCTCCCCCTGCTGATTGGCAACCCTCTATTAATTCCGTTAATGTCCCGGGAGCAACCTTTTATTTCACGATCGTTTTGGAAAGCGATCAACGATCGGGTTTAGTCAAGTCTTTAGGGGCAGATTCTAGCACTATTGATCCACGATTTGCAGGACATTATCCCCTCACCATTCTGCTAGCGGATGATAACATCATCAACCGTAAAGTGATTCAGTTCAGTTTTAAACGCCTAGGCTATGTGATTGATATGGTAGATAATGGCCGAAAGGCCCTGGAAGCAGTGCAGGCGAAACATTATGATTTAGTTTTAATGGATATGCAAATGCCAGAAATGGACGGTTTAACCGCCACCAGACTGATCCGTTCCGCCCCCATTAAACAGCCCTGGATTACCGCCCTCACCGCCAATGTTTTACCCCAAGATCGGCAAGCCTGTTTTGATGCCGGAATGAATGGTTACGAAACGAAGCCGTTGAAAGTGGAGAGAATACAAGAAATCTGTCAAGATTTAAATCCATTTTCCTCCCCATCACCCCTCCCCGATCCCCAGATCTGAAGGGTTCCTCGATTCATGGTCAGGGCTTTGCCCCCCGCTAAAATCTATGCTTGTGTAGGGTACTTCGATTAATGATGGTAGAGCGCAGATCTGCACGCTTTCATTAAATTTTCTCGCTTTCAGTGCAAAGCCTTAATAAGCAATGATCATCATGAGCTTGCTACATTGCGGAAACTACCATTTATGATTGGAGTAAATTCCACGCCATTCCAGACTCCCCTTACCCCAACCCAACAAAACTATGCTCTTTTCCTGCGTTAGCCCCCTGCTCTACTCCACTGCCCGTTCCCTGGCCTCCTCCCTCCCGATCGTCCCGATCGTTTTTGGGGGACTCAATGTAGCGCTCCTCACAACCCTAGACCCCCCTCCCCTCCATGCCCAGGAAATCCCCGCCGTTCTCTCCGTATCTGGCTATGGCTCAGAACCGGTTTTAACCACCTTAACCTCCGTACAACTTGGGGTGGAAGCCCAGGGTAAAACGCCCCTAGAGGTCCAACAGGAAGTGGCAGAACGCTCCTCGGCCATTGTTGACTACTTAAAATCCCAGTCCGTCAGCAAACTCCAAACCCAATCCTTAAACCTCAGCCCTATCTACGATTACAGTGATAGCGAGCAAAGAATTGTGGGCTATCAGGCCAGCAATATTGTCAGTTTTCGCATTGAAACCACACGGGTTGGCTCCCTTTTAGATGAAGCGGTACAGCGGGGCGCGAGTCGCATTGACTCGATGCAGTTCGTGGCTACGGATGAAGCCATTGCCGCCGCCCAAGAACTGGCCTTAGCGGAAGCAACCCAAGACGCGCAACGCCAAGCCGATGTGGTCTTACGTTCCCTCGGATTAACCCGTCAAGCCATACTCCGCATTGAGATTAATAACGCTCCCACTTTTGTGCCGACACCCAGGATTGCAGAGCAACTCTACAGCGTCAAAGACAGCTTCATGACACCGGTAGTAGGGGGCGAACAAGAGGTAGAAGCGATCGTGACCCTTCACATTAGCTATTAACTCCTACTCCCTAACTTGTAATGAAGTGGTTCCTTGCCGTTGTCCTGTTTGTCGCCACTGCCCTCACTGTAGTCTTTTTGTACCAGTTTCGGCAGTTAGAAATTGATCAACTCCGATCGTTAATTGCCTCAACAGGATTCGTTGCGCCCCTGATTTACATTGGCTTATATAGCCTCTCGACCCTGTTTCTCCTGCCCTCTACGCCCCTCAATCTACTGGGGGGCATTCTCTTTGGGGCCTTCTGGGGCACCCTGTGGACGAGTAGTGCCGCTATCCTGATTGCGATCGTTAGTTTTGTGATTGCCCGTGAATTTGCCGCAGCCTGGGTACAGCAACGCTTTGGTCACTATTGGCAAGGCTTCGATCGAGAGTTGCGGGCGGGTGGGGCTGCCTATTTGTTTGCCCTGCGTCTGCTGCCAATCCTACCCTATGGCTTAGTGAATTTTGGGGCAGGTCTCACGTCAATTCGCTATTCAGACTACCTGCTCGGCACCTTACTCGGCACCATACCCGGAGTCTTTCCCTTTGTCTGGCTCGGCAGTCTAGGCTTACAAGCAGTGAGTACCGGGGAAGTCCTCCCCCTCCTCTTTCCCCTCAGCATCATTGGTCTACTCGTGGGGGGAGCTACTTGGTATCAGCACCATTCCCGCCCACCTCAAGCATAAGCGCTCCTGTTGCGGGAGCTTCATTAATTATGATATAAACGTATTATAGTTTATGAGAACTACTTCCTATGCAGGTCTACACCACTAACCAACTTTCCGAACTCCTGGGCAGTAGTCCCAGTACCCTCAGGAGCCAAAAGCAGCGTAATCCCGACCTCTTTGTGGAAGGGGAGTCCTTTGTCCGAGATGAGCATGGCGCGTTACTGTGGACAATGCCGGGTTCCATTGCCATGGCCCAATTACTGAATACCGATGATTCCTTAGCCTGGCTCGATAGCTTACCCAATGTCACCAGTTTGAGCCCGGAAGAACCACTACCCGTAGTCCCGCCAACGGCAGTCTCAGAACTGGAAGAGTCCCTTCATCCTCTGGATACGGCGGCAGAAGCAGTGGCCTGGCAGTTAATTCAGCAACACTTTCATCAGCGGGTGGGAGATTCCATTCGGCGTATTCTCTACCAGCCGAGTCCACCTCAACAAGAATATTTAGATCGCATGATGACGAACTATGGACTGGCGACGGGATGGATGAAGGTAATGGATACAGTACAAGGCGCGATCGAAACCAGTAGTCGAGAGCGGAGAGCGATCGCGGTTTTGCAGGCCGGAGATGATTTAACCTCTTCTTAAGATTTGCTTGGCAATTCAACCTGCTGAACCTGTTGTTTTTGCAAAAATTTAATGACCTCGGGGGGATGAAAAACAATTTGAGGAACATCCCTAACATAAAGGATCCAACGATCGCCTTCTTGACGCAAGCGCCAGCGGTGGGCATTGATCGGAGAATGGATATAGTTTGCCTCTTCTCCCGCTTGATAAATAAACCCAAGTTCTGAAACCTGCTCCAAGAACTGCCGTTCCGCAGGCGTATTCATGCTAAGACTCCCGGCTACCGTAAATAAACATTAACCGCTCCTTAACTTAGGGTTATCTTACCCCGCTGGCCGACCTTCGGCAATTTGCCCAAAATCCCTCGACTTTGGGCCAGTCCCTAGCGGTAAAACGGGGATGGGTGCGGCTAATGTTTATCCCGTAAGGGTTCTGGACTGAAGCAATGACCCGCCCTAGAGTTGACATTCTGCTGACATTGGCAAAAGATACGATTAGAATGCAGGGCAGGCACCGCTAGACGGGATCCCTTCCCCTAGACTAAACCTGCCACCTCTATGGGCACCGTGAATGATTGAACTCCACTGTCACACAACCTTTTCCGATGGTACTCTGACTCCTACTCAGTTAGTGGAAGCCGCGATCGAAACTGGGCTTAAGGCCCTAGCCATTACAGATCATGACACGATGGGGGGCTGGGCAGAGGCCTATGCCGCCGCGAGCGATCGTTCCGGCGAACCCTTGGAAATTGTGCCGGGTTTAGAACTGAGTACCACCCACTGCTGGCGATCGCTACACATTCTAGGGTTCTATCCCGATCCTTCCCAATTAGACGGCCCCCTGCAAGAACGCCTTCAGGGACGGCAGCGACGGGCAGAAAAAATGGTCAACGTCCTAGCAGAGTTGGGCTATCCCATTACCCTGCCTGCCCTCAACCGCCAAAAAGCCCCCGGACGGCCCCACATTGCCCAAGCTTTAGTGGCGGCGGGTCATGTGAAAAATAGTAAAGAAGCCTTCGATCGCTTCATTGGGGAAGGTAAACCCGCCTATGTTGCCTACGAGAAACTCAGTGCCGTGGATGGCATTAAGCTCCTGCGCCGCTGTGGTGCCGTTCCCGTCTGGGCTCATCCCTATCTCTTTAAGGGAGCCGCAATTGAAACCTGCATACCAGAATTTGTTGAAGCAGGTTTAATGGGGTTAGAAGTCTATCATCCCCACCACAGCCCCACTGAAATTCAACGTCTAGAAGCCCTTTGTCAGGAATATGGTCTGCTGATGACCGGTGGCAGTGACTACCACGGCCCCCCACCCGTAGGACAGGCCAAATCAACGCGCCATGCCCCCCACCTCAACGCCCTCAAGGTTCCCTTAGAACTCTTAACCCATCTCAAAGCAGCTCGATCGCAGTTACAGGCAGAACTGTCGGCATAGAGAACGCATGAATTACGATCGCTTACCCACCACGATCGCCCAAGTCCGCATTACCGGCCAATCCTGGGAAGAGGGCATCATCCAGGGAGATCTGCAGGCCAATGACCTCAATTGGGAATTTCAATGGTGCTTCCGCCAAGGAAAATTGCGGGTACAACCCTCATTAGGACGGGCCCTCATTGAAGATGCCTTGCTCAAGTTTTTAGTACAACAGGATTATCACTTAGAACCCGGGGGAGACTACAGTTTTGAAATCCGTGCCCGCATTTAGTGGGCAGTCAGCAAATCCTAACGCTCTTGAAACGGTTGAAACGATCGCTCTATTCCCTAATCTTTCAATGGGTGCGTTACATTTTATTCATGTGATCGTACTTTCAACAGATTTAGGGTACAGGACGTAGAGATTCAAGATAACTATACAGACAGTCTGGAGTATCAGCATACTGAGCCAGATCAGAGATAATGTTCCTTTCCGTTAACGATAGTAAAACTTTTATTTTACGAGTAAAATATAGAGGATTTCCCTTATTAGCTTCGTCTATTAATTTTT
>JBEAPM010000025.1:0-3749 GCA_041164445.1 Cyanobacteriota bacterium | reverse complement strand
GGGCATGGTGATTTCAAGGGTACCGCGATCGTAGGTGAGCCGTGCTGCTCTATTCCCCGGTAGGGCGTGGAGAATTTGCTGGTAAGCACTCCAGTTAAGGTTATGAAAGATAACCCGGTTTTCTCCCCTGGGTTCGATCGGGGTCGATGGCAGACTAAGGGTCGTAGTCATGGTTGACGCTGGATAAGTTTGGGCTGGCTGATTGATCCTATGGGTTGCTGCTGATTTCTACAATAATTTCGCCTTCTTGTACGCCGTGCAGCAAACATTAGACAAGCCTGAATATCTGCCATTTCCAGATCGGGAAAGTCCTCTAAAATCTCGGAAGCGCTAACGTTCTCCGCTAACATTTCTAAAATGTCACTCACCCGAATCCTCATGCCTCGGATGCAAGGACGAAAACTTCGATAAAACGATCGTTAGGAGATTATTGGGCGAGAGTGTCCTCTTTTTGCACGATCGCTTTAATCAATGCTAACTGGAATATAGGCAATATCTTGAGGACGGCAGCGGGATTGATCGTTATTGGCACATTGATAAGCAGCATCCCCATTGGGCATCAGGGCACCGGCCACATTTTGTAAAGCTTCATGGGGATCGGCTTTGGGCATCAGCGTCACCACGATCGGGCAGTCGCTATCCTGCATACGGGGAACCAGTTCCGTTTCCGCACAGATCACATACTGATTTTCCAAATTCTCCGCTTTGCGATAATAAAATCCCAGCAAACCATCCGGGGCGTAGTTGTTAAGGCGATCGGCGATTTCATAACAGCGAGTCGCTTCATTCCAGTCGCCCCCCATTTCTTCCACGATGCGGAGCCAAGTTTGACTGCGGGGTGCTTCCCGAAAAGACCGTGGCGCTTCAAAGCGCACGCTCCACACTTCCGAGCCTCCTGAGCCTCGATTGGGATCGGGAAGATTTTTACAGGTAAATTGGGTTTGACGACTCACCTTGAGATCTAAGCCAAGCCAGTTGCGGAAATTGAAGGTTTCTTGAAAAATACCGAGAGGCAGCGCAACCACGGAAATAATGAAACCAGCCCAGGCTAGGCGTTCCTTTGTATCAGCCATGAGAATTGAGGGTGGGGAGAGGACAGGGAAGCATTAAGTTTAATTATGCAAGATAATTAAAAAATTGTCCCTATTGCCTTGGGATAGGGAAATATTTTTGCCGGAGTTAGAAATCCGATCGTAAGATGACGATAGACCCATTGCTCTAGTTGATCTAAATTCCAGTTGATCTAAAAATTTGCGGATGCAGCGTTTTCCTTGGTTCCCCACCCTGTCTCTCATGGGCGCTCTACTCTTGGGCGGTTGTACTCTCTCACCGGAAGCGATCGATCGTCGTGGGCGAGGTGCGGTGGTTTTAATTAACTATCAAGATCAACCGGGTTTTGGCACGGGCTTTTTGGTGGAGCATGGGGGCATTGGTTGTGCTGTGCTAACCGCTGCCCATGTGGTGGAACCCAGCCCCGATCGCTTAAACGTAACGGTAGCGGAGGATGATCAGCTTTACCAAGATGTATTAGTGACCCCAGCGGAAGGCTATGATCTGGCCTTAATTCGTTTTCAGCCGGAGGGCACGGGAGATCGATGTCCCTATGGGGGATTGCCCCTAGGGGTGACCCAAGCCATGACCGTGGGAAATCCCCTTTGGCTAATCGGTTACCCCGATCGCGCTGGGGAAAATCGTGAATTAATTTTGCAAACCTTGGAGGGCAAAGTTACCACAGTGGAATTGCCCAGGGAGGGAGGCTTGGGGCTTGCCTACGACATTATTTCTGCGGCAGGGATGAGTGGTGGGCCAGTGTTAAACCAGCGGGGGCAAGTGGTGGCAATCCACAGCCAAGCCGATCGCGATCGCCAGGGCAACGAGTTTGTGAAATGGGGGGTTGATATTCAACTGGCATTCCAAGCCCTCTCCCTGGAACCCCCGGTGAGTCCTTGGCAGTTCGTTTTACCGGGTCTTGGCCGATCGCTTTTGATTATCTTGGGGGCTGGGGGAGCGATCGTTGTGGGGCAGACTGTCTTACAAACGTTGGCGAAAAGTTGGCAGTCTTACCAAGCTGATCAGGAGTTGAAACGGGAGCGGGCAAGACTGGAGGAACGCTTAGAACAACAAAGACAGGCTCAGGAAGCTCGGAAGCGGGAGGAGGAACGATTAGAACAACGAAGACTGGCTCAGGAAGCTCAGCAACAGGAGCAGGAACGATTAGAACGGGAACGACAGAAACAGGAGGCTCAGCAACAATGGGTAGTACCTCCGCCAAGTGCATGGATTGCGACCCCCCAGAAACCAGCCGCAGAGTCTAAACAGCCATTAACCTTAAACCTAAAGCCCAAAAAGGGCGGTAAAACCGTGCCCCTAGAACTGTTGCCCATTCCTGGCGGCACCTTCTGGATGGGGCAAACGGAAGCGGAAACCAAACAACTCAAAAAAGAAGCCGGGGAAGACACCTACAAACAGTTTTTTGCCTGTGAACTACCCCGCCATCGGGTGACGGTGCCGCCTTTCTGGATGGGGCGTTTTCCCGTGACCCAGGCGCAGTATGAAGCGGTGATGGGGGACAATCCCACTAGAGGCAAGGCTTGGGTTTATAACGGTCAAAAATGGGAACCGAATCAGCCGATTCCAGAGAAGTTTCTGGGGGACGATAAGCCGGTCATTGGGGTGAGTTGGGACATGGCGGTAAAGTTCTGTGAAGTCTTAAACCGATTGGAGAAAGACTACCAATTTCGCCTGCCCACAGAAGCGGAGTGGGAATACGCCTGCCGTGCGGGCACGGAAACCGCCTTTTATTTTGGCGATCGTCTGGAACCTCACCAGGCAAACTATGGTTGCAATCACAGTTACAACGGCTCAAAGACCGCTGAGTGGAAACAGGTAACAACTCCGGTGGGGCAATTTCCCGCCAATGATTGGGGCTTACAGGATATGCACGGTAACGTCTGGGAATGGTGCGCCGATGAGTGGTACGACAGTTATGCCCAGAAACCTGAAAAGTTGAAAAAAGACGGTTCAGATCCTTGGACGAAAAAATCTAGCGGCATATCGCCATCAATCGATGGAGCAAGGCTGCTGCGGGGCGGTTCTTGGTACGATAATCCTAGGGATTGTCGCTCTGCGCAACGGGACTGGAACGATCTCACCGGTACCAACTACGACACTGGGTTCCGGGTGGTTGTTGCCGTCAGGACTTCTTAACCTTTTCTTCTCTTTCCCTTTTACCCTTTTCGACTATAATACTTTTTCCCTCTTTCCTGCGCGTAGCGCTCGAAATTTTTTCGCAAAATTCAGTCCTCTCTAAGACTTATTTTTCTACTACCATTATACCATGCAAGAGTTGCCAATTCTGCAAAAAACCTATGATTTTGTAAAATGGTACATTCCCATCCTAGGTCGGCTCCCAAAGCAACATAAATTTAACCTCGGTAACCGGATTTCAGAGCGTCTCTTTGAGTTTTTAGAAATTCTCATTGATGTGCAGTTTCAGAAACAAAAACTTCCGCAACTGGAACAATTAAACCGTAGTTTAGCTGTATTACGTTACCAAAATCGCCTCCTCTTTGATCTGCAATTAATGGACACTCAACGCTACGAATATATTATCCAGCACCTCGATGATATTGGCACCAACCTAGGGGGTTGGATTAAGCAACAGCGTTCTAAGGTGACCACCTAAAATTTTTATTGCTATGAAACGTTATGGTAATCTCTGGCAAACAATTATTAGTTTTGATAATTTG